>JBCCTX010000153.1:0-18265 GCA_039197765.1 Bacteroidota bacterium | reverse complement strand
TAACCCCAAGTTCACCTTTTTCTTATTTTTATGGGTTACGGGAATGGGGCAGGTCCCAAGTAGTTTGGCACAGGAGCCTTTAAGGCTTTTTAACTGGGCTCCTACAGACCTCGATTCAATTTTTTGGAAGCGACTCATCAATTGTGGGCTAGAAGACCAAGCTGGGGGAATAGAAAACACGCAGGGAGCCAGCCTTTCCTATGGAGTTTTGGAAGAGCAACGTTTTCCAGGTACCTACTCAATTAAACATTACACCAATGCCAATTTTCTGGAGGCCTGTAACCAAAATGTAACTGCAGAGCGTTCAGAGGTTCATACGCTTAACAGTTATCGGGACTTAGGAATCGGCGAAGGAACCACCGTATGGTTTGGTTGGTCTGAGAAATGGACAGAACTGGATGATTCTCATCGCATGACTACCATGCAATTTCGGAATAATTGCGGAGACGGAAGCCCAGCTACGCAGATTATGATGCTACCAGGCAAGAGGCTTCAACTGGTTACAGGAGCTGGGCCTGTAGATATTATAGATGACATAGGATTTATAGAGGAAGACAAGTGGTATGATTTTGTCGTAGAAATAAAGTATAGCAAGGGAAACGATGGCTATGTAAAGGTATGGATGCACGAGGCGTGCAGTTCCTCCGAGTTTTCATACCAAAGACCATCTGCCCAAATCCTCAATAACCCCAATATGTACTCTGATGATAACTGCCCAGATATTCGTTGGGGAATCTATCGATGGGAATCTTCAGATAAAGTTCCGAGTTCTATCCAGGTCGAAGATCGAATTGTCATCAAATATATGGGTCCAGTGAAGCTCCATATGGGCGCCAACCTAGGGGAGCGAGGGTTCGAGATTGTAAAACCTAAAGCCCCGGTCAATCTGGCTTCCAATCAGCCTACTCGGCAATCATCTACATATGGAGTTGGCGATGCAAGTCTTGCTGTAGATGGAGATATTTTTGGGACTTCCCCATGGACTGCTGACCTACAGCATACACAAAATGAATCTCAACCCTGGTGGGAGGTAGACTTAGGGCAGATCCAATCTCTCGACTACATTCATATATATAATAGGAGTGATGGATACTGGGAAAGACTGAAGGATTTTTATCTACTCGTTTCTTCCACTCCCTTTGAAGAAGGTGCTTCCTTAGCAGATCATTTAACGGATGAATCCATGGAAGTGATCTATTTTGAAGGCGAAGCAGAATGGGTAGAACGTATCCCAATAAATACTTCAGGACGTTATATACGCCTCCAACTTTCAGGAACAGGAATCCTGCATATCGTAGAGGTAGAAGTTACTACTTGTGCTCTTAGGAGTGGTCAATGTCAGGGAAATGAATTAGCAAACTTGGCGCTAAACCAATCGGTAAGTCAATCTTCTACCTACGGACTCGGAGAACCTTTCTTTGCCAACGATGGTATCTACACGGGTAATTCACCCTGGACCGCAAATTTACAGCATACCCAGGAAGAAGCTAATCCCTGGTGGGAGGTGGATCTGGGGCGGCTAAGCCATATTGATCGGATAAATATATTCAACCGTTCAGACCAGTATCAGGAGAGGCTGGCAAATTTTTATATTTTAGTTTCAGGCGCTCCGATGACTGGTAGTCAAAGCCTTGAAGACTTATTAGATGATCCTTCTGTGCAACAGATTTATTTCCCTGGAGTCGCAGGGATCCAAGAAATTTTCTCCATAGACTTGGCTGGGAGATACGTGCGGGTTCAATTAGTGGGAAGGGGAACGCTGCACGTTTCTGAGGTTGAAATAATTGGCTGTCAGGAAACTCTAAGTCCATGTGGGGGAAGCAATTTCCCCAATTTAGCCCTCAATCAACCCAGTTTTCAATCCAGCACGTATGCTTCTGGGGAGGCCTCTATTGCAAATGATGGAAATACGGAAGGTAGTTCCCCATGGGCAGCAGATTTACAGCATACTTTGCCTGAGGAAAATCCCTGGTGGGAAGTTGACTTGAGAAATTTCAGTTACATCAATCACATTCAAATATTTAACAGAGGAGACAGATTTCAAGAGCGGCTAGGCAATTTCTATGTATTTATCTCGGATTCTCCTATGATGGGTGCTGCGAGTTTACAGGAGCTTCTGGCTGACTCTTCGCGTAAAGCTGTCCACTACCTAGGGGAAGTGGGATTGGAAGAAACTATTGAGGTGAACACAGAGGGGCGATACGTACGGATTCAACTCGCAGGGACAGGAATTCTCCATGTAGCAGAAATCGTAGTGAAGGGATGTGTACTGGAAAATAGCTCAAGTTGCCAGGGCAATGCGCCTGTTAATTTGGCCTTAGCTCAACCTACAAATCAATCCAGTACTTACGGACAAGGGTATGCCCGTTATGCCGTGGATGGAGACTCAGTAGGCAATTCACCCTGGAGTGCCAACCTGCAACATACTACTAGGGAAGTCCATCCTTGGTGGGAAGTAGATCTCGGTCAGTTGAGTGAATTGGAAACCATTCACCTCTTTAACAGAAGTGATGATGGACAGGATCGCCTGCGCAACTTCTATATACTAATTTCTGCTTTTCCTTTTTCTCCTGGAGCCTCACTAGATGATATACGCTTAGATCCTGCTGTGAAAAAGGTTTTCTTTTCAGGTTCAGCACAAGCTGAAGAGCAAATTACCCTCAACGAGTCCGGTAGGTACCTACGGATACAGTTATCCTACAATGGGATTTTGCATATGTCCGAAGTGGAGGTGCTGGGATGTCCAATTATTACCCAGACTACTCAGAGCTTCCGCCTGAATCATAATTTACAGTTGGTCGAACAACTCAGAGCTCCCAAAATTTCCCTCTTCCCTAATCCAGCTTGGCATACGGTTGAGATGAAGGTAGAAGACCTTCCTAATGACACAAGCGTTTTGTACCAGCTGATAAACCCTAGAGGGCAGACCGTCTGGCAAAAGGTGGGAAATACAGCAGAAAGCGTTAACGTCGGAGGGTGGACAAGCGGAATCTATTTATTACAAGTCCGAGGAAATAATTGGCAGCTGACCCAAGCGTTGCTTATACAATGAAATAATTTTACAAGTATTCATCATTGTGAATGCATGGCTGGATCTGTGGGATACTGAAAAAGAAGGGTCTTCCAATAGTTACCTTACTTTTTTTCTGTTAAATTGTTATAACTAATTTTTCTCTCGTTAGGATGCTTGGAGGGGTAAGCTATTTTATGTTGTTGAACCTGGAGTTACTATTAACTAAGTTCCTTCAAAAACGTAAAATGGATTGGATATCGTATGACTGTTTGACCTTAGTTAAGGCTTGTTCTACATAAAATTTATTGCTTATGGCATTTGATCTTAAAATGATTGAAAAGGTGTATGCGCAGTTCCCTGAGAGAATTAGCGCCGCCCGAAATTTGCTTCAGAAACCACTTACCCTCACAGAAAAGATTCTGTACTCGCATTTGCACCCCGATAGTCCGTTACAAGCCTATGAAAGAGGAAAGTCCTATGTGAATTTCTCTCCAGATCGAGTTGCCATGCAGGACGCTACAGCACAGATGGCAATGCTGCAATTTATGATGGCGGGAAAAGGAGAAGTTGCCGTTCCCTCTACCGTTCATTGTGATCACCTTATTCAGGCAAAAATAGGGGCAGAGGAAGACCTGGATACAGCCCTAAGCACAAATAAAGAAGTTTACGATTTCCTTGCCTCTGTTTCGAATAAGTATGGGATTGGGTTCTGGAAACCTGGTGCAGGAATTATCCACCAGGTTGTCCTTGAGAACTATGCCTTTCCGGGCGGGATGATGATCGGTACCGATTCGCATACGCCCAATGCAGCGGGCTTGGGAATGATTGCAATTGGAGTTGGGGGTGCTGATGCTGTGGATGTCATGGCGGGAATGCCTTGGGAATTGAAGATGCCTAAATTGATTGGCGTGAAATTAACAGGAGAAATGAGCGGCTGGACTTCTCCCAAGGACGTAATTTTAAAGGTAGCGGGAATCCTCACAGTAAAAGGGGGTACAGGGGCCATTGTTGAATACTTCGGACCGGGAGCGCATACATTTTCCGCAACAGGCAAGGGAACTATCGGGAATATGGGAGCAGAAATTGGCGCTACAACTTCCACCTTTGGATATGATGAATCTATGGATCGCTACCTTCGAGCAACTGGAAGAGAGGTTATTGCAGATATGGCTAATACGATAAAAGAGCACTTAACGGGAGACCCTGAGGTATATGCAGAACCGGAAAAGTACTTTGATCAACTCATTGAAATCAATTTGAATGAATTGGAACCCCATATCAATGGTCCCTTTAGTCCAGACAGAGCCTGGCCGCTATCTGAGTTTTCTGACGCAGTTAAAGCGCATGGCTTTCCCCCAGTCCTGGAAGTTGGGCTGATTGGTTCTTGCACAAATTCATCCTATGAAGATTTGGATCGCGCAGCTTCTGTGGCGCGACAGGCAGCAGAAAAGAAGCTCATAGCAAAGTCAGAATTCACCATTACGCCGGGTTCTGAACAGATCCGATATACAGTAGAACGAGATGGTCTTCTAGAGCCATTTGAGGAGATCGGTGGCGTGATCTTGGCCAATGCTTGTGGCCCTTGTATTGGTCAATGGGCACGCCATACAGATGACCCTGACCGCAAGAACTCTATTATGACTTCCTTTAACCGGAATTTTAAAAAGCGGAATGACGGTAATCCCAATACACATGCCTTCGTCGCTTCCCCTGAAATTGTTACCGCATTTGCAATAGCAGGAGAACTCACGTTTAATCCGCTGACAGATACCCTTCTCAATGAAGATGGAGTAGGGGTAAAACTAGATCCCCCATATGGCGATGAGTTACCAGAAAAGGGCTTTGACGTAAAAGATCCAGGATTCATTCCTCCAGCAGAAGACGGTTCTAGCATAGAAGTCGTGGTAAATCCCGATTCGGAGCGTTTACAACTCCTGACTCCCTTTTCTCATTGGGATGGCCAGGATATTATGGGGTTGACCTTATTAATAAAGGCTTTTGGTAAGTGTACTACAGACCATATCTCCATGGCTGGACCTTGGTTGCGCTTTAGAGGACATCTGGAAAACATTTCCAACAACCTACTGCTAGGAGCAGTAGATGCATTTACCCAGAAGACGCAAACTAAAAATAAACTCACAGGAGTCTATGAGGATACTCCCAAAGTTGCAAAGGCATATCACGAGGCGGGTGTACATTCGATAATCATAGGGGATGAAAACTATGGAGAAGGTTCTTCCCGCGAACATGCAGCTATGGAGCCTAGACATAGAGGCGTTCGTGCAGTGATTGTAAAATCTTTTGCTCGAATCCATGAGACCAACTTGAAAAAGCAGGGGGTATTCGCACTGACTTTTGACAACCCGAGCGATTACGATAAAATCCAGGAGGATGACAAAATAGATATCCTCGGGAGTAGTATCGCGCCAGGTAATAAAATAAAAGTTGTGCTGAACCATACCGACGGAACCTCCGAAGAAATCTGGACCAACCATACCTTCAATGAAAATCAGATTGAATGGTTGCGTTCAGGCAGCGCCTTGAACCTTATTCGAAAGCAAGAGGGACTTGGATAAAGCTTGGTAGTGGGTAGTCGGTGGTAAACTTTATGCAAAGCAAAATACCCTAACTAGGACTACTGGCTAAATAACCAATTCTAAGGTTCCGAGTTTTGATGAAAATACCTTAACTACTTTGGTATGGATAGATTAAAAACCTTGTTTTTGTTCACAATCCTACTAGCCATATTTTATGGGATTGTAAGTAGACTCGCAGGGTTTCTAGTAGAAGAAAATATTTGGCAGATAAAGAAAATACTCCGGTTTTTCACCGGAGTATTTTTTTTGATTGGAGTAATTCGAATTTATCAGAATAGAGAAGTTAAGGACAAAAGCACAGAAGCCAGAAAAGGGAATCTTTGAAATTAATCCACCCTTTCTTCTTTCTCAGCAAAGCGTTCTGACTACTCACCTCTAAATAGCAAATGTATATGGAATGGGATGTGGTACTTTTATCCAGGATTCAGTTTGCCTTCACCATTATGTTTCATTACATCTTTCCTCCTTTTAGTATAGGGATGGGAGCGCTGTTGGTAATATTTGAAGGCACCTTTCTCATCACCCGAAATCCAGTATATGAGAAAATAACGCGTTTTTGGGTAAAAATTTTTGCTGCGAATTTTTCTCTAGGAGTTGCAACCGGATTGGTGATGGAGTTTGAGTTTGGAACGAACTGGTCTACCTATTCCCGCTTCGTAGGAGATATCTTTGGTTCTCCTTTAGCAGCAGAAGGAATTTTTGCCTTTTTTCTAGAATCTGGATTTCTGGCCATCTTGCTTTTTGGCTGGGAGAAGGTATCAAGAGCGACTCATTTTTTTGCGACTACCATGGTATTCCTGGGTTCTGTAATGTCAGCTTTCTGGATTGTGGTGGCGAATTCTTGGATGCATACACCAGTAGCCTATGAACTCATAGGAGAGGGAGCCAATCAGGTAGCGCGCATTACAGATTTTTGGGAGATGGTTTTCAATCCTTCAGCTATGGTCCGATTTACCCATACGGTGGTAGGGGCCCTCATCCAAGGTGGATTTCTCGTATTAAGTGTCTCCGCCTTTTATTTTGTCAAGGGGAAATACAAGGATTTTGCCCAAAAATCTTTTCGCGTTGCTTTGGTATTTACAGCCATCGCCTGCCTTGTCCAACCCCTCATTGGGCACCAGCATGCACAGGTTGTTGCCAAGTATCAACCCACTAAGTTGGCAGCCTTTGAAGGAGTCTATGAGACAGAAAAATCTGCGCCCCTATACGTATTGGGATATACGGACCCCAAAAATGAGAAAACCTATGGGATCGCAATTCCTCAGCTGCTGAGTTTTCTAGCATTTGATGACTTTGAGGCAGAAATCGCAGGATTGAAAGAGGTACCACGGGAAGATTGGCCAAACGTAGGACTGGTTTTTCAAACCTATCATGCAATGGTGGGACTGGGAATGCTATTTATTGGCATAACCTTGCTAAGTTTATTTTTGCTGTGGCGAAAGAAATTGTGGGAAAGGCATGGTTTGATGAAGCTTTACATTCCCATGGTTATACTACCTGTTCTTGCTAATCAACTAGGATGGATATCTGCTGAAGCGGGCCGACAACCTTGGATCGTCCAGGGACTCCTACGAACATCGGATGCGGTTTCCCCTTCTGTACAGGGTTCCATGGTTTTGACCTCACTTATCATGTTTTGCATCGTATATAGCCTGCTATTGGCTGTATGGATTTATGTGCTCAACAAGGAGATTCAGCATGGACCAGAGGAGTTTTACCAAGCACCCACTTCCGTATATGTGCATAGAAAGAACCAGTTTTCGTTTTCCCTGGATCGGTCTTGGTTAAAGTGGCTCCGGGAAAAGCCTTAATAAGCTAATGGAAATCTGAAATAGATAAAATTAACGATTCACATGGATTACAACATAGCCTGGTATGTATTGGTGGGAATATTACTAATCGGCTACTCTATACTAGACGGTTTTGATTTGGGGGTAGGGATTGTACACCTTTGGGCCAAAGGAGATACCCAGCGGCGGTTGGTTATGAATTCCATAGGACCCGTGTGGGATGGAAACGAAGTATGGCTGATAACCGCAGGCGGGGCTTTATTTGCTGCCTTTCCAGAGGTTTATGCCACGGGATTTTCCACGTTTTACCTTCCCTTCATGATGCTGTTGATGGCCCTTATATTTCGTGCGGTTTCGATGGAGTTTCGATCGAAAGAATCCAGTAGGCGTTGGCGGAATGCATGGGATTTTGGCTTTTCTGCTGGCTCTACACTAGCAGCCTTTCTCTTTGGAATTGCTATAGGAAATGTAATCCTGGGCTTGCCTATTGGAGCAGATAAAGAGTTTGCTGGGACTCTTTCTACCTTGATTCGGCCTTATACCCTACTTATTGGACTTTTAACTGTGGTTATGTTTGCTATGCACGGTTCACTCTATCTTATTATTAAATCTGAAGGAGAACTCCAGATAAAGGCTAAAACGTGGGCCCAGCGATCCTATTATCTTTTTTTAGTGCTGTATATCCTCGCTACATTTTTCACCCTTAGACTCAAACCGGAAATGATAGCTAACTTTTCCTTTGGCTATTATCAGGATCCCGGAAGTACCCACGAGTTTATCGCCTCTTATCCTATCCTCATTTCTGTAGTTACATGGATGGTCGTTTTACTTAATATCCTTGCCATAGCCAATGTTCCCAGATGCATCAAGAAACAGAAAGAAATGCAAGGCTTTGTTTCCTCCGCTTGCACCATTGCAGCATTAATTTCCTTATTTGCCCTAGGAATTTTTCCTAAAATGATTCCCTCGACCTTAAATGGGGCCTTTAGCTTAGATATATATAATGCATCCTCTTCCAACTACACCTTGAAAACTATGTTTGGATTGGCATTGATTGGAATGCCTTTTGTACTTGCTTATACTTCCATAATATATTGGACCTACCGAGGAAAAACGGTACTTACAGACAGTAGCTATTGACAAAGATGGATGACCCTAAGAAATGAACTTGTCTTACTTATAGTCAAGGTACTTGGCTTTCCAAACGCTTACTACCTCACTGAGAGGAAAAGTCTTGGGCCGGTTGAGGTATTCTACACTGATACCTGTCCGGAAGGATTGAAACAGAGCAATCTCTACAGGAACGTTTAGAACCCCTTGAGTTGTAAAATATGCCTGAAGGTATGTGCGAGACTGAAAAACTACTTCAGTGTAAATGGGGTCTGCTTCAATTATGGCACGCGACTCGGGATATTGGATTAAGCGAAAGTAGCATTTCCACCAGGTAGGGTATCGCTGAAGGGAATGGGTCCAGCAGTCTATCAAGTCTACTGGACTAACTACATGAACTGTAAGCTGTTCCTTTTTTTCGAGAGGAGGGAGGGTTTCCTGGATACATGTTTGGTGTTTTCGGACAATTTCTTCTAAAAGCCTCGATTTATTCCCGAAGTGATACATGAGAATTCCCGGGATACTTTGGATGCCTTTAATAAATCCTCTTCCGTTACAGCAGGATATCCATTCTCTGCAAAGAGTTCTAAAGCCGTATCTACGAGCTTATCCTGAGATCGGGGCCTGGCATTCATTGCAGCACAAAGTTAGGGAGAACGAGTGACTGTCAAGAATATCCTCGGAGTTAGGCTTGGATTATTGATACCTCCTAAAATAACCCTGTCTATGCTGAAATTATAAAAGTCGAGGAAGAAAGCGTTGTTTTGGGTAATTGGCCGTATCGTAAATGCCAGGTTACGGACGTTTTTATCCACAGCTGCTTGGAGGAAAGGCGAAACTATAAAGGTGAATTCTCCCCTTTCTTCATTAAAACTACTAACTGTCACCCCTTGTCCCAAAATACTAGGGATATCAATGATTTCTCCAGTATCTCCATCTTTCATGACAATTTCTAACGCATTAGGTACCTCATAGACTATACTTCCCGCGGAGTCTGTACGGAAGGCAGAGGTATCTACAGGGAAGATTAGTTCGGCTTGATTTACTCCTAAAAGATCTAAGTTGCCAAATCCAGGTAGTTTACCCTCTATGACGACCAAGTTTCCTGCCTGTACAAATTCATTGTTATCTAGTCCTTCATCTGCTAAGGGAGTTCCTGGTACATTGCGTCGTACAACATTGAAAAAGTTCGTAGGGCTAGCGCTTGTTAGCCTTCCAATACGCAGGCGAGTAGATCGAGCTTCTAAAGGACCACCTGGTGTGACCCTACCCCTGTAGTGTATGCGAATGAAATTGGAGGAACTTGTGCTTAGGTCGAGCCTAAAGATACCACCCGGATCCATAGGATTATTGGGGGTGATCAAGGAGGATGAAAAGGAAAGCCCTCCAAAAAAGTCTTGAAAATTTTCCTCAGATTCAAAGTCTGCTTCTGTGGCGCTGAGGAGCTTTTCTCCTAAAGAAGCATCTAGTGGCACAATAAAGGTGCCGGGTAAAACCGTATCTTGACTAAAGTCTAGCAGAAATCCATCCGTCGGATTTCGAAAAGTGGCCGTTAAGTTAAGGGTGGTATCCACTTCCAAAACTTTCCGAGAGTCTATGCCAACACAATCTGGTAAAGAGTCAGTAATTTCAAAAACCTCTAGGCGTTGAGGGGACTTGAATTGACCGTAAAAATCGAAGATATCCAATTCCAGAATAATAGAATCCAACTCCAAGTCTTCTGGCCTACTGGCATCCCAGAGACTATCGGGTCTGAGAACCTGAGAGTAGGTAATTGCCTTAGTCTCTCCCATGAATGGATCGTACATATTCCCAAATAGTTGTAAGGGCTGATTACAGGAAGGAACGCCTGTATCCACCTGGACTGAGACCAACTCCAGACTGAGGGTGTCGATAAATTCTTGCTCTACCAGTTCTTGGGGAGGAAGAACTTCTACCCCTGTATCACCTGTTAGGGTGTCGACACAACTGGTACAAAGGACCAAGGCTGCCACTCCCCAGAGGAATGACAGCCTTATAAATATCTTTGAATTGAAATAAAGGGATTTAACTCGCAATTGCTTCATACAGCTGGTGATAGCCTTCCACGTAGGAATCCTTGTCATCAGCATCAATGTAGATTTTTCGATCCTTGGTCTGCTCAATGTATTGTTCTAATTTTTCGTCAATTTCTGGATGTCCTTTGGTAACAACATCAGACAAGGCGATTCCACCTTTGCACACTCCAACGTAATTGTTTTCCTTGAAGTTGTCTAATGTGTCATCATTGATTCCATCCACGCGCACTTTGTTGATGAAATCGGAAGGAAGATCCGCCTCAAATCCGTTGTTGTACACTGTGAATACAGTTTTTGTATTCTTAAACATCGGATCGTCCTTGTAATGTGTGCGCAAATATAAGGGAATAAATGATGTCATCCAGTCATGACAGTGAATGATGTTGGGAGGCCATCCCAATTTTTTCACGGTTTCTATTACTCCCTTGCAGAAAAATATAGAACGCTCATCATTGTCAATGTGAAACTTATTCTTTGAATCGGTGAGAACAGACCTACGCTTGAAGTAGTCTTCGTTGTCTAAAAAGTATACCTGAAGCTTTGCATTGGGTATGGAAGCTACTTTGATTGTAAGAGGCTTTTCCTCTCCCGCCACGCGAATATTTATTCCCGAAAGCCTAACTACTTCATGGAGGCGGTTTCTCCGTTCGTTAATCACACCGAATTTTGGCATGAAAATACGGATCTCATGACCCTTTTCTTGTAGTTTTTGTGGGAGTAAACGGATAAGATCTGCGGCAGTACTCAACTTCAGAAAGGGGTCTATCTCTGAAGTTACGAAGAGGATCCTTAACTTTGTGCTCATAAGAATAGTGCTTGGTTTAAGATGTGTCATCTCTCAAAAAGCCAAATAAACCCAGGAGGGAGGTTGTAATAAATGGCTCAAAATCATTGCAAAAATATAAAAAATTATTTGGATTGACAAAAGATGTTTCTTTATTTCACTGAGTTTAATTCCATTATTATAAAAGGTAAGCGTTCATGGAAATTATTCGGGAAGTCATTAAACTTCGTGAATACAGGTCTTCGTTGCCTGCTGAAAAGGTCCTGGGATTTGTCCCAACTATGGGAGCTTTACACCAAGGGCACGCTAGTCTCATTCGGCAATCCGTAAAGGATAATACGGTTACAACTGTAAGTATTTTCGTAAATCCGACACAATTTGCACCAGATGAAGACTTAGATAAATACCCTCGAACCCATGAGGAGGATCATGCGTTATTAGCTTCCCTTGGGGTCGATTGTGTTTTTCAACCTGAAGTATCCGACATTTATTCGTCAAATACCTTTCTTCAATTCAAAATCCATAAATGGGGAGAACGACTGGAAGGCTACAGCCGTCCTGGGCACCTAGAAGGAGTCCTTCAGGTTGTAAGTATTTTGTTTAACCTTGTACAGCCAGACAGAGCTTATTTTGGCTTAAAGGATTATCAGCAATGTATGCTGATTAAAAAATTGGTGGAAGAACTCCACTTTCCCATTGAAATAGTTCCTTGCCCTATCGTTCGGGAATCTGATGGCCTAGCCATGAGTTCCCGCAATGCCTATCTTAGCTCCAAAGAGAGAACCCAGGCACTTGGATTATATGAAACATTGAATTCAGTCAAAGAGTTTGCCGGTAGGCAATCCTCTGTTGCTAAAGCACAGCAATTTGCCCAGGAAGCGCTGAAAGCTTATCCTTTGTTAAGACTAGACTATTTCCAAATCTTGCACGCATTGACGTTGGAGGAAATCTCTTCTCTTACGCCTCAGAATACTCCCCACGCCTTCATTGCAGCCTACCTAGGCAATACCCGTCTTATTGATAACATGTCCTTGTCAATGTAGTAATGGTTACAGTTCGGGAACCGTATTGATCAGTTGATGCAAATAATTCATTACAGGGTTGGATTTTCCAGCCTCCTTACGTAAGTTTACTTCTCAAAATATTGATTAAAAGCCCATTTTTTCGATATACTCTGGTAAGAAAAAAACCCTGGAAATAATTCGAATTCAAAATTTTCCGAGGGTTTTTCATTTACTTCCCTGGAGGCCCCACGAAAACCATTTCGTTGGGGCTTTCAGCATTTTTTTTTATATAAGTTAAGATAAATTTTTTCGTTAAACTTGTATGTATATGGAATCCAGAGAAACGCGCGGGAGGGGTGCTTTTCTAAAACTTTTTGCCTTGCTTTTAATCGGTTTATTAGGGTTTTTTACAGCAGCTACCGGACAAAAGCCTTCTCCCTCGACACCTACCTTGCCTGCTAATGATTGGATAAGATGTTACACTCAGGAATACCAGGAACTTCTCAATACGAATCAAGAACAAGAGGAATTTGAAAAATGGTTAGATGGGGTTTCTGTATCGTCCAGTAGACAGAATATTAACGCATCCTTTTCCCTACCAATAGTCGTCCATATTATACATGATGGAGAAGAAGTTGGCGAAGGACTCAACCTCTCTTACGATCAAATACTTTCCCAAATAGAGGTACTGAACGAAGATTTTCGGAAGAAGCCCGGTACCCTGGGGTTCAATGATAGCCCCAATGGAGCAGATGCGCAAATCGAATTCTGCATGGCAAAAGTTAATCCTGAGGGGAATATCATGGAGGAACCAGGAGTTAATCGGGTCAATAGACTATCTGCGGGTTTTAGCCCTCCGCCTTTTACCGGAGAGTACCTAAAAACCACGATCCAACCTTCGACCATCTGGGATCCAGAATCCTACATTAATATTTGGGTAAGTGCACTCAGTAGTGAACAGGGTAGGAGTATTTTGGGGCTTGCTCAACTTCCCTTTGTTCCCAGTCTCAATGGACTCAACCTCAACAGAGACGCAAGAACAGATGGACTAGCCGTTCACTATAGAGTTTTTGGGCGAATCGGAAATCTGCAGGAACCTTATACGCAAGGAAGAACCACTACACATGAAATGGGGCACTTCCTAGGGCTCATTCACGTTTGGGGGGACGGAAATTGTAATGTGGATGATTACTGTGATGATACCCCTTCTTCTTCCGGCGAGGTATTTGGCTGTCCGATCTTTGAGGAATCTTGTGGCTCTCGCAATATGCTCGAAAACTTCATGCAATACACGGATGATATCTGCATGAATACCTTCACGCATTGTCAAGTAGATCGGATGAGAATAGTCCTTCAAAATGCCTCTAGAAGGGCAAACCTCCTAAATTCCGACCGCTGTCAAATTAATCCTGTTACCCCTATTGCAAATTTTGAGTTGAGTTCTGCCTCAAGTTGTACAGGAAGAAGCATTCAATTCGTAGATCGTTCTCAAAATGCCCCCAATTCCTGGCGATGGGATTTCCCAGGAGGAAGTCCGAGTTCTTCTACCCTCCAAAACCCAAGTGTATTTTATTCGGAACCGGGGACCTATCCAGTTTCGCTTACAGTTTCTAATTCGCAGGGCTCTGATCAAATGCGGAAAGATGGATTGATAACGGTAAACACTGCGGGAAGAGATACCTTTTTTATCCAAAATTTTGAAACAGTAATCGGTGATTGGCGGGTGGATAATCCCGATGCTGGGATAACCTGGGAGTTATTCGAGACTGGGGGAAATACAGAAGGAGTCAAGTCCGTTCGAGTTCAGGGCTTCGAATACAGATTTTTGGGCCAAAAGGATCGTTTGATTACTCCTCAAATCAACCTCAGTGGTAGAAGGAATGTCAAACTCCATTTTCGCCATGCCTATCGCCCCTTCTCATCGGTAGATAGAGACTCTCTCAACTTATTTATTTCGCTAGATGGAGGCAATTCCTTCCCGATTAAAGTGCTTCAGATAGCCGAAAATGGACAAGGAGCATTTGCCACCAATACCCCAATCGATGAGGACTTCATCCCTATAGAAGATGCAGACTGGTGTGGCAATACCAATGGGTTTGCCGAGTGTTTAACGGTAGATTTAAGTCAGTTTGCTGGAGAAGCTGATGTGAGAGTAGCCTTTGAGGTGGTGAATGATTTTGGAAATAATATCTACCTGGATGATATTTTGTTGGTAAGTGATTGCCCTAGTCCATCTGTCGTTACCTCTACACCAGGAGCTCTACAGCCAGATTCTTGGCAGGTATATCCGAACCCAGTCATTGGCAAACTTTTTGTTTCCTATGAAGGTATCCTGACTCATCCTGCATCCTTTTCCCTGTTTAATTCTGTTGGGCAAAAAGTAGGAGAGTATGGATACAGCCTAGGTGATGACTTTGCAGAAATAAACCTTGACCCTTTCCCAGCCGGGAGCTATATTGTGAGAATACAATACAAGGGGGAAACGCACTACAAAAAAGTACTGCTACACCGTTGATCGAAATGAAAGAACCAGGACCCCGCACCAAACTTCGATTCCCTCGGGTTATACAATATGCCTTATTGTTTGGGGGCATTCTGGTTTTAATTTCAGGCCTTTACCTGCGATCTATCCTAACAGATCCCTGGGATCCCCTTTGGGCTAGAGCTTTAATCACCTTAGCCATGTTTGGTGTAGCTGCTCTACCCTCTTCTGACCGAAAGACGAAAACCCGTTTCTATTCCTTTACCTCTCTTACCTATATGGTCCTAGGCGCCTGGTTGCTTGTATTGATTTACCGCAACCCTTCAGAACTTCCCTACTGGTTTCAACTGTGGTTATTCATTGGATTGGCGGCTGTATTGATGCAGCCCGTAATGCGCTATTGGTGGTTTGCTGGGATCCTTAGCCTTGGCTTACTGCTCATTAGTAGCCTTTCCCCAAAAGAAATTATTCACGCCTACTCTCAGGTTCCCTGGATGCTTCTGCTATTGCTTTCCAATGGGATCATCCTAGACTATCGCAATCGCTCTGGAAAGCGGATTCGGGCCATGGCCCAGCTTTCAGAATATGGCCCCATCCCTATTTTTGAAGTAAATGGAGAGGGTAAGGTTCAATACGTCAACCAACAGTTCTCTCATTTATTAGGCTTTAAACTCGAAGAAGTCAGTAATACTTCGATTTTTGACCTCATTACCCCTATCTCCTTACCTGCTTCCTCTTGGTTGCTAGACACTAAACAAACCTATGAATTGGTATTTCGCCGAAAGGATGGTACGAATTTGCCGACTTTGGTAAATTTATCTTCCATCAAAGAATGGGAAGATGATCAGGTGACAATTATTGGGTCCATTACAGAAATAACGGAGCTGAAAGATGTCGAGCACCAACTGAAGGAGCGGAACGAACAAATGGACTTGTTCCTATACAAGGCTACCCATGACCTAAAAGGACCACTAGCCTCAGTAAAGGGCATCCTGGATATAGCTTTACAGAATTGCCAGCAGCCCGAAATCAGCCAATACATACATATGGCACTAACGAGTACCGATAAATTGGACCAAGCCCTGATCGATCTTCTACATGTAACAAGGCTAAATAAGGCTGACTTAATTATTGAACAGGTAAACTGTAAGGAATTGGTGGAAGACATTCTCTTTAGCTTGCAGCATATGCCTGAGAGTAGAAAAGTAGAATTTGATATTTCTGTAGCAGACTCTCATGAATTTTATTCAGATAAAAATACCTTGACGACCATTCTTCAAAACTTGATTGTAAATGCCATTAAGTATAAAAGAGAAGGGAGTCAACTTCATCGGGTATCCGTCAAAATCATTCCCCAAGACTTGGGAATTCATATTGAGGTGGCAGACAATGGAGAAGGAATAAAGCCAGAAATCCAGGTCAAAGTTTTTACCATGTTCTATCGGGGCAACAAAAAATCTAAAGGAACAGGGTTAGGCTTGTATATTGTAAAGCAGGGAACAGAAAAATTAGGAGGAACCCTTTCCTTAGTGAGCGATTTTGGCAAAGGAAGTACCTTCTCTCTTTATATTCCCTCTAGTACACCTATCCAAAAAGAATTATCACAAAAAGTAATAGAATAAATGGAAGGACTTAGGTAATTCTTGACTAGAATAATGTATAGAAGAATTTTATTTTCTTTATTTGATATTTTTTCAACTAAAATGACTTTTTTCTGACATCAAGACCTAGCAACCTATCTCAGGTCCAATATGTTCAATATCACTAAACAATGTAATGGGTATATTCCATTCGCACAGTAATATGAACATACCATACATTTAAATATGCCAGTGAAAAGTATTTTAAAAAAATGAATTAGTAATCGCTAAAGTTTCCATTGGTTATGGAATATTCCAATCCGTAACGTAGAAATTTTAAAGATTGGTTATTTTTAAGGATTATCTTACCTAGTGATTTAGTCCCTCTATTCTAATAAATACAGGTTTATGCGTAATTTGATACCTGTGAGTTTACCTTATTGTGGGACAGGTACTCACAAAATCTATTAATCGCAAATTTCTATGGCTTTTGAAATGAACAAGTATTATACATACTTTTTTCTAAACTTTAATTAGATAAAGCTGGGAAAAATTTTGAATTTTCAATTTGCGTATATTATATTTGCGAATAAATGGAAAATTTCTAAATCCCTATTTGTAAAGTTAATCGTCGAGTGTCATGTCAAATCAGCAAGCTATGCCGTTAACCCAACGGCTGCACAGGAGCTTTATGGACTTAAATGAAGTTCAAAGAAAGCATTATCAGTACATTAAAGCTAGGTACAACGTCTCTGGAATAGAGATGGAGATCATTCAATGGATTGTATTGAATGGCAAAAAGAAAATGAAAGAAATCAGCGAGCACTTCAATGTGAAATTTAGTACCCTTACTAATATCGTTGATAAGATCGAGGCCCAAAAGTACGTTGCGCGTAAAAATTCTAAGGAAGACCGCAGGGTAGTTTATCTAGAAGTGTCAAAGAAAGGTCAACGCTTATATGAGAATTACACAAAGCATATCCAGGTCATGGCACAGCTCATGTCCCAGGAAATGGAAAATGACCACTTTGATATCCTTGTTGAGGGGCTAGAAAAAATGGCGGAGTTCGCCGGACAGCCCTAGTATTCAAACCTAAATTACACGCAATTATGAATGTTTCTGAAAAACCAGGGCCAGCTCCTAATACATCTGATACGAAACGCCTTGAGCAGAGTATCATCACGTTGAACAACGTTCTTCGCAAAGAACAGCGCTTCATAATGGATAAGTACAAGATTACAGGCCAGGAAATGGAGATCTTGCAATTTATCATCGATAATGGACCGCAGAAGATGAAAGCGATCAGTGAGCACTTTAATATCAAACTAAGTACTCTCACTAGCGTTATTGACAAGGCTGAGAAACGTAGAGTTGTAAAGAGAACCAATTCCAAAGAAGATAGAAGAGTAGTCTTTCTAGAAGCAACTAAGAAAGGGGAAGAAGTCTTCGAAGAGTATAACCAACATCTCAAGGAGGTGGTTCATATGCTCAAAGATACATTTGATGAGGAGACCTTCAACCATTTTGTAAATGGAATGGAAACCTTTACCAAACTATCTTCGAACTAGGTCCTAAACAGACAATTCAGGAAATAATAGAATATCTCCAGTTCAAAGACTGGGGATATTTTTTTTGCCCTCTATTATAGGAAGTTTCCCTTCCCCAACCATGCACCTGTAATGCATTTAGGGAAGCCCAAGGTCTTTGTGGATAAAAAGATTACTAGTAGAATCCCATGCTGTCTACGGCCCTTTTAAAGGCCTATTTGGCACTTAGGTCCTAGGGTTTCTATTTATCTGGAATAGGAAAAATCCTAATCCCTTCATTTTGTAGGAATTATATAGCCT
>JBCCTX010000152.1:0-18293 GCA_039197765.1 Bacteroidota bacterium | reverse complement strand
GCATAGGGGGGCAATCACGGTGATTGCTACTAAACTTAAGAGTTTAACAAGTTTTGCGGTTGATGCCCGTTTACAGTCCCAGAGGTTTTTTCTTTTCATAGGTAGGGTTAATTTTTTACAGGTTACCTAACCTTAATTCGTACGAAAGCTATTCATGATAATTGGATCTTATTCTTTTCTAATAGACTTATATTTGAATAGGAAAGGATGAGTATAAAATCCATCATAATCAGGGTTTTTAGCCCTTGGATTGTTGAACTCGGAAAGTTTTCCCTGGAGCTTTTCGCTCATGTCGGCTAAGACCTCTTGAAATTCATAATTTGCTGCTAAGGCATTTAACTGATCCGGCTCGTTATTCTAGGCTATCAACTACAAAATCACACTTCAAAGATATGTGCTTGCGGGCTTTGAAACCTCCAAAAAACAAACCAAGATCAATACTTTTTTAGCCTACTCTATCCTATCTGATCTCCCTCATGACCAGGCCATTTGTAGTTTATTCCTTTGAAAATTCTTCTACTTTTTCCACTTCAACATGGTATACACCACGAACCACACCTTGTTTGTCAGTAAACTCGGCTTCGAGCTTTGCTGGCCCGGCCGGTAGCTCAAAACGAAGAGCAGCAAACACATCCCCTTCACCAACAGCTATCGTTTTTTCTTTACCCGCAATGCGAACGCTTGCTTTTTGAATGGAAAGTGCCTTGCCTACTGGGGTAATAAATGGCAGCACCTGGCCGTCTTTGTTATACACCATCACAGAATGGTACGGTTCTATGGAAGAACTGATTTTCCCATTTGTTTCAGGGAACCAACGTCTCAATCTAAACTCGTACGTTCCTGGAGTATGCACATCCAACACATGATACCCATTGCTAACCATGCCTTCATCAATATGACCTATCCGTTTCCATGGTGTCCCCCCCTGGGTGGGTAACCAATCTAATGCAAACATTTTGGTAACCGGTTCTAACGGGTGTCCAAGCACCATGCGACAAAACTCATCGTCGCGATAACTTAAACCCGGCCATTGCGCTTCATAAAATGCCTTTAGGGTATCCATTACCTCCGGATGCGCTGCTGCAACATCTGTTTTTTGCCCAGGGTCTTGTTCCATATCGTATAACTCATTCCCATTAATCATTCTCCACTTATCGGTCATTACACAACTGCGTAACCATTTTTTGGGGAATGCCACTCTTTGAGACTCAACAAGTAGGGTTCGTTCTGGCCATGCAGCGGCATCATCTTTAAGCAAAGGTAAAATACTGGTTCCGTCGTAGTAAACTTCTTTTGTGGGTGTAAGTTCTAATAAATCGATTAGGGTAGGCAGTATATCCACATGAGCGGTTAATTTGCTTATATCACGCCCTTCATTAATACCCAGTGAAGGAGCGTACCAAAAGCAAGGCACCCTGTGACCTCCGTCGTAAATGGAAGCTTTAGCGCCCCTCATACCTGCATTATAATTTGCCGGATTATTGTTAGCCGTTCCATTATCCGTCATGAAAATTAAAATCGTGTTTTCCTCTAACCCTTCTTCCTGGAAGAAGTGGGTGAAATCGCCAAACGAACTGTCCAACTGTGCTACAGAAGCATAATACACTGCTACAGAAGCCGGTAATCCTTTTTGGGTGAAAGGCTCGGCCCACTCCGGCTTCACACACCATTCAACATGTGGAACATGCGTAGCAATGCTTACAAAAAAAGGTTCATCCTTATGTTTCCTAATGTAATCCTTAGCATGCGTAAAAAAGACATCTGGTGAATAGCCTTCTTCCATCCATGTTTTGTGGTAGTCGGTAAGTTCGTTCGCCCAGCGGTCCCTGTACCAGTTCCTGGTTCTGGCTACGGAATAATCGAAGCCCCTGTCGATAGGACGGTAAGGATACGTATGCCCTAAATGCCATTTTCCGAATAGGGCCGTATGATAACCTGAGTTTTTAAACACTTCTGCCATGGTCATCTCATCGGGATGCATACGTTCACGACCGGCAACCGTGTGCCAAACATGAGCCCGGTGTGAATATCTTCCCGTATGTAAAGCTGCCCGCGTAGGTGAGCAAGTGGGATCCACATGAAAATCGATTAACCGAACCGATTCAGCCCACAGCTTATCCATATGGGGTGTTTGCAGATCTGGGTTTCCATGACAGGAGAGACTTCCATACCCCTGGTCATCGATTAATACAAGAACCACATTCATGGGCTTTTTCTCAGTTTTTTGGCAAGCTGCAGATAAAAACGTGGCCAACACACTTACCCAAAACAAAGGAATCCTACTTATTATAATCATAATCGGGATGTTGACTACAAGATCCGTTTATCGTTAAAATTAACCTTCGAAACTACCTTTCAGCCCATTTTGTAAGGGGTCAACTCTTATTCAATTCTTGATAACTTCACCTCGTCCAGATAATATCCGGCAAGTTTGTCTGGAGAAGACTCGGATGTGGAAAAACCGAATTGGACCTCTTGAATTTCCCCTTCCCAGGTTAGCTCTATTTCTTTTGAATATTGAACCCAAGTATCCGCAGGTTCTGTTAAAGGAAAAGTGACTCTCGACCCATATTTTTTTCCGTCTTTAGTGGTAATCTGAACAGAGGGGCTTATCTCAATATCCCCCATGGTTTTTAAGGCAAAAGATAGGGTATAACGCCCCGGTTTCAAGTCCCCGATGTCTTTGGCATCAAATCGTATCTTTGGTCCTCCCCACGGAAACCTTCTGTTCTTAACCTCCACACAATATTTTCCTTCAAAAGCATCCGTTTTCTGTACCTGGCACAAAGCACCTGACCCTATCCAAGGGTGTATGACGGAGGACTCAAAGTTCCCGTTAGGTATGTTGTTGTCAGCTTCTGTCAGCTTGAAAGACTCGTAATATCCGGGGGTTGCTTTTTTCTCCTTCAGAAGCTTCTTTTTGTAAGCCTTAATTATGTCAGCATAAGGGGTATTGTTCAGATTTCGCGGACCAGATTCTTTAATTATGTTCTTTGCTTCCGAAGACCAATCTTTGCCTTGATAGTGGTTATCGTGGACGTATATGTTAAAGGTGTCGTTATCAATATTTCCATCAAGCGTTGTGCTGTAGGCCCATTCCTTGCCCAAATTATCATTGTTTGCCAAATAGTTGTCATGGACCTTTATGTGTCGTGGCATTTTAGCTTCTCGCTGATTAATTACTAACCACCCTTTTTTCATATTATCCGGAACATCAACCACATTTTCTGCTAAGGTGTAGTTCGTACTTCCTTCATCTATATATACCGCACAATTATGTCCACGCTCTCCCATTTTATCAATGAAGATGCAATTGCGTGTAATTAGGTTCTCGCCGCTATTGCGGTATAGCACATATATTAAGGCTCCATCATAAAGTACCCGGCATGCGTCAACAACCAGATTTCCACGTACCTGATGGTCACCGACAAGCTCATTTCCCTCTTCGTACTTAGGGTTCCAGAAGTGGTCGGTACAAATTGAGATACCACAAAAACCCACATTTCGAATAAAGTTATAATTGATATGGGCACGCTTTGCATGGTATACCGTAATTCCATTATTAGTGCCAAAATCTATTCCTATTTCATCCAGAATATTGTCTTCAACCACAATATCGGTTGGTATGTACGCTATATCCGGATAAGCCTCAAAATTCTCATTATGGTATATGGCATCCTTCCAGTATCCCCCTTCGGGAAGATAAACCGCATCGGGATTTACGTTTTCGATACCGCGTAGTAAATATCCCACCGAGATAGCACCAGCACCTATCTGATACATCCTATTTTTTTCAATAGAGATGGATTGGGTACTTCTTCTTATTCCTATACCGGAACCTCCAAATTGTCCTAACTGACAGTTTTTTATCCCAATATTCTCAGCATATTCTATAAAAATAGCCGCAGGTATAGTCTGCTGTATTTCGTCTGGATATTCAATATAGTCAGAATGGCTGGAGAGGTATCCATATTGTATGGGGTTACCATAGTTTGAATGTGCTATAGAGATTCCTTCCAGCGTTATGTTTTTAACGCGATCTTCAGCATTTGTGCCTTTAAATTCTATAACTCTGTCATGAACCGGGATGAATGCCTCAAGGGTTTCCATTTTCTCTTCGGCTTCAGGATAGTAATACAAGTATCTTTCTGTTCTGTCGAAATACCATTCGCCTGGACTGTCGAGAAATTTTCGGCCATTCATTACAGCAAACTTTTTCTCTTCACTCACCTGGGGCGTCCATGGACTGCTTGCCGGAAGCATTTTGTGAACCGGAAAATCTTCCGGAATAATAACTTCCGCTTCATCCCCCTCTATGTTTACAGAAGCTATCGGGATTTTAAGTTGTATGTACATTAAAAAGAAATCTAGAAAGAGTTCACTCGGATCTTCTACTCCTTCAAAAATAGACGCTGGTGCCATCAGTCGTTTCTCCGTTCGAAATGCCGCACCCCCATTAGGCAGTAAGTTAAATGTATTCCCAGAAGTTGCTACAGGTTTAAGTTTTCCCGAAGCATAAAACTGCCCCAAGTATGTTCCCACTTGCTCCGGTACTTTTGTGCGAATTATGGATGAACCTTCCATAGTTTCCCAATCTTTTACCTTACGACCACCCGAAACCCATACTTCTTGCCCCTCTACTGCCTTGTATGTTATGGTGTATCCATTTTTCCCGGCATCTTGTGAGCCGAAAACTAGGGGCTCGTCCAATTCATATATCCCCTCTTCTATAAAAACCGTTTTGTCCGAATCCATAGGCTCGCTTATGGTTCTCAGATAATCTCTTGCCCCATCAATGCTTGCAAAAGGCTTTTCCTTTGTTCCTTCATTTTTGTTATGGCCTCGCGCTTTCGAAACATAATAATCGAAGCCAATCTTTCCTTTATTCGAAACCTCTTCCTGGTCAGAAGTTGCTTGTAATATTTGGGTTGAAACAAGGATAATGCTGAATAAGAAACCAACAACAATAACCCTTAGATTTATTTTATTCATCTTCTATGGTTGATTTATTATATGCAATATGTTCTATATCAGCCAACGTTGGCATAAGGTCGATATCGAGTGTGTTTATGGCCATATTTGCAATTATCTCTTTGGGCCAACGGATTAAAAATGGAACGCTTTTTCCTCCTTTACATGGATTGGCTTTCATACCCCTGATCATTTATGTTTCCATGCCCGTGTCTCTTATTTAGAAAGGGTAATAAACTGGTCATGAATATGCCAGTTAACTTTCTCCACCCAATCCACTAGTTCTTCATATGGCTTTCCATCAACTTGTAAAAGCCCTTGTTTTAGTATTTTTTGATCTACTAAAAAACGATCGATATACTGACACTTGTTATAGCCCAAAAGGTAGGGTCTTGAGAAGCCCTCCTTTAGATATCGTTCGTAGGCCAGTCCGACACTATCGACATTTCCCAAAGTTTTCCACATGACGTTGGAGTGCTCGGGGGTATTGAAACCAATGTTATGGTCGCAAACCATAATGGGTTTGCCCGTTTCGCGATATAAGCGTTCAAAATTTTTAGGATAAACTGCTGAAGAGGGGGGCTGAATTGATACAACATCTATGTAGGGAAGTGCTTCCTGAATGACGCTCCAGGGCAGTGCCCAACCTGCATAACGCTCCCCAAATATTAAGGTATTCGGTGCCAGTTTGCGTGTAAGTGGCCCAAGGAAAGAATAGACTTCCCGTGCTATCAGTACGAGAAAATCTTCATCTGAAGCATTCGATCCGTTTTTACTCAGAAATTGCTCGTATTTTATTTTTCCCGCTGCATGTTGCGGTAATTCACGAATGGCATCCACCCATGTTTTACCTAGCTTTCTTTTTGCCTGATTGAGGTCCCAAAGTGGAATATCAGTCCAATAAATACCAATGAGGTTTGAGGTAATCCCATATTCCTCTATTGTTTTCTCTAATATTTGCCGGGCTTCCTCTTTCCATTCCTCACTAAACACATCGGGATAGACTACATTTTTGCCCAACCATGCACTAACTTTTGTGGGCTGACAACCTGCAAAATAGGGCAGGAGTTTTCGGGTGCTCTTATGTGAACCATAACCCAATGTGTTATATCCCCATTGGCGGAAATAGGTTTGTATTTCGACACTAGCTTTATCCCAATCTCCATTCAAACTTTCTTCGAGATAATGATATCGAGACTGTCTTTCGTTCTTTAGGCCAATGGTATGGGTAACCCCAATTGAGATGAATCCATGTCCTGCTGGTGTAATGAGATAATGCCGGCCATTGAGGGTATCTAAATGGAAGTGTCCGGTTGCTTTCCCCTTAATCGAAAGGTATCCTCCATAGGGATCAAAGCCCTCAATGCCAGAAAAGACTGAATCTTGGGGGATTGTTTTTACAAACCCAGCTTTTTCGCCGTTTTGGGACAAATAGTTTGTATTCTGCTGATGACAGGAAATGAAAAGGAGTAATACAAGCAGAATAAGTGGGTATTTCATGTCTCTTTATCTTCCTTGTGCAACATTTCTTCTGGCAAATTCTACTTCAAACGATTTTATCACCTCTTGATAATCAGGATTATGGGCCAGGTTTACTTTTTCCATCGGATCGTTTTGATAATCGTATAACTCTGTGGCAACAAGTTCTCCTGTAGTTTCCCCTTTTCGATAATTCATTTTTAACCACTTTACATAGCGATAGCGCTTATTTCGAAGCGTATACCCCATTGAAGGCCCATGACGGGTATATTGTCCCAATGCTGCGAATCGAACACTCGACGCAGGATCTTTCATTACAGAAACAAGACTTTCTCCTTGCAATTGATCGGGAACGTCCAGACCAGCTAATTCGCAGAGGGTAGGAAAAATATCTACAAATTCAGTGGGTGAGTTTGTCTCTCCAGCTTTAAATCCTTTAGGTGCCGATATAATCATGGGGGAGCGAACCGCTTGTTCAAAATTGGTATGTTTGGTCCACAAACCATGGTCCCCCAGGTGAAAACCGTGATCTCCCCACAAACAAATGAGGGTATTGTCAGCAAGGCCAAGTTCTTCTAATTTATCTAGGACTAAGCCCACTTGTGCATCCATATAGCTCGTTGCTGCCATGTAGCCATGCACCAATTTCTTTTGTAGTTCAGCATCGAGCGGCGGATTACTCGGAATATCGCTGTATTGACGTAGTTCGCCTAAGCCTTTGTAAGCGATGGCAGGACCATTCTCCGACCTTTGCTGAAATGCTGCAATTTCAATCTTTTCAGCATCGTATAAATCCCAGTATTTTTGGGGAGCAACGAAAGGGAGATGAGGCTTCGCAAAACCCACGGATAAAAAGAACGGCTGATCCTCTTGAGCCAATTGTTCGAGCAATTCAATGCCTGCTCTGGCATTGGCGCCATCGGCATACGTTTCATCGGGTACGTCCATACATTCCGTTGAGGGTCTGCACATAGGGCTGCCAAGTTCAACTATCTTTCTCATCCGCTCATACCCAACACTGAAGGTCATTCCTTCCACCAGTTTTTCGGCTTTTTTGAATTCTTTGGCTACTTCCGGATTGGCATATTGCTTTGATTTTACCTTTAGGTATGGGATTGACCATGAGGGTTTATCCAGATCTTTTGAATTATCCACACATCGAGGATCGAAGGTTTTTCCTACGCCTGCTGTGCTATATCCCTGCTCCCTGAAATATTGTGGAAGGGTTAAAATATCGGGATGGATGTCGCGCATCCTTGTTTTTAAATCCCACACCTGGGTATAATCGGGGTACATACCGGTCAATAAACTCGCTCGTGATGGACCGCAAACGGCCATTTGACAAGAATTATTTAGGAATACCATTGCTTTTTCCGCCAATCGGTCGATATTGGGCGTTTTTACATATTCATCATCAAAGCAACCCAACATGGGTTTTAGGTCATCGATAGGGATAAACAATACATTGGGTTTTTGAGACTGCCCGAAAAGTATGGTTGTCAGAAAGACTGTAATGATCGATAGCGTTGTCTTAAGCATTTTGGTGATAATTAGTTTTAAATAGGCCGAACTTTGGATGTTAGGTTACAAATCAGAGGAATGATGGTCGGGTATTCCCTCGGAAGCTTTCTGACTCTCATAGGCTGTGTGAAAGGGTTTTTCTTTATTCAGTGATTCGTTTTCCTGTATCATATAAGGACGCATGGAGCTCCACCAGGCATCGTAAGCGACTTTCATTTTTGCTGCTTGTTCAGGATAATCAGATATAACATTCGGGCTCTTGTTATAGGAATCTCTGTAGTCATACAATTCTTCATTGTTTAGTCCTCCATATCCATAGTAGTAACCCAATACCAGGGAATTATCCTTGTATTTCATACATGTTTTTTTGATGCTATGGGCCCATATTTTCATGTAAGACCCTGAAAAGATGCCCGGATAGCTCTCAGCGGAAGCAAACTCTGGAGGGTGCTTGAGGAGGTAAATGCCAACTAAATATGGGAAGTTATGTTTTTCAAAAAGATTGAGAATCGGATCGGCCTGGACAAAAGCATTCCTGTTGCGCTCGGGGCTGGTGTGCCCTGAGAGCGAGCAATTGAATCCTAGGTTTAATAACTTTTCGAAGGAATCCTCAACATAATTCTGGTAATTCCCATCAAACTGCTCTCGACAAACATAGGCTGATTCTCCTGTAAAAGGATGGCTTAGCGCAACAGGAAATAATACGTTTCCTTCAGGATTAATGAACCATTGACGCCCATCGATTTTTTCCAGATGGAAAAATCCGGTTTTCTCTCCCTGTATACCTGTCCATCCCCTGTAATTATCGAATTCACTCGTACAAGACGAGAAGGTGAATAAAAAACTTAAGGTGAATAATCTGCCGTAAAATTTTTTTCCCTTTTCAAAAAAAATCTTAGGTCTTTTCATATGTTTAAGAATTTAAGGGGGATCGTTAGTTCTTTTCCTTCCTGACTCTTACCTAATTAGAGATATGTATGGTTCGACTGATATGGATGTCTTTGGAAGAACTGCCAACCTGAATGTCAAATTCTCCTTTTTCGATTTGCCAGGATTTACTTTGGGGATTCCAGAACGAAAAGTCTTGTTCCGAAAGCGTAAATATTACTTCTGCGGAGCTATTTGCAGGCACATTCACTCGTTTGAACGATCGAAGTTTTTTGACAGCTTGTTGGTATTTCGATTCCTTATCACGAATATAAACCTGGATTACTTCGTCCCCATCTATATTACTTATGTTCTTCACTTCTACCCTGAACGTGAAATTTCCCTCTTTACTCATTTTGTGTTTAGCAGGTAGTTCTGAAACAGTGTATTCAAATTCCGAATAGCTTAATCCATGTCCAAAAGGATATAACACTTCCCCTTTGAAATACCAGTAGGTCCGGCCTTTGGTAATATCATAGTTGGTAAATTCGGGCAGATCGTTTACCGATTTATAAATGGTAAGTGGAAGTTTTCCTCCGGGGTTATAATCGCCAAAAAGGACATCGGCAAGGGCTTGACCTCCCGATTGACCTGGATACCAGACTTCCACAATGGCGGGAACGTTTTCCTGCGCCCAATTAATGGTTAAAGGTGAACCATTCATCAGTACCAAGACAATATGTTTATTTACCGAATAAACATCTTTTAATAGCTGCTTTTGAATTTCCGGCAAATCGATACTTGTTCTATCGCGGCCTTCTTTGGCCATTTTTAATCCAGTTCCAAGAACAAGGACTACCTGGTCGGCTTGTGAGGCTAATTGTATGGCTTTTTCGATACTTCCGGGATATAATTCTTCCGTATGTGTGCACGCTTGCTCGTACACTATGTTTTCGTACCCTGCTTTGGAGCTAATACCCTGGAGAGGTGTTATTTTCATATATGGTGTTCCCGAATATCCTCCGAGTTCAGCAATATTGGCGTTGGGTCCGATAATAGCTATTTTTTGGCCCAAATCTGCATCAAGCGGTAACTGACTGTTGTCGTTCTTTAACAAGATAATCGATTGTCGCGCCGCTTCGACGGCAAGACTTCTATGTTCTTCCGAATCAAGTACATCGTTAGAAATAGCATGGTAAGGATTTTTACCCTTGCCGTCGAACTCGCCAAGTTTAAAGCGCGCCTTAAAAATATGCCGAACAGCAATATCGATTTCGTCTTCTGTGATATACCCCTTCTCAACTGCTTCAGGCAAGTATTTATCATATAGAAACTGTTCCTGTTCGCAGGTCTCACATTCCATATCGCAGCCGGCCTTTACGGCTAAAGCAACCGCCTTTGCTGGATCAGTTTCGAATTTATGCTCATGAACAAGATCATTAATTGCGCCACAATCTGATACCACAAAGCCTTGAAATCCCCACTCCTTGCGAAGCACGTCGTTTAGCAACCAATCATTAGCACAAGCAGGTGTCCCGTTCACCTTATTATAGGCTCCCATCAATGAATAAGCTCCTCCTTGCTGAATAGCCGCTTTATAAGGAGGGAAATAATATTCACGTAATTGTCTTTCTGGTACATCAGATGATCCATTATGACGGTTCACTTCCGAATTGTTTGCAACAAAGTGTTTGATGGTAGCAATCGCCTTTAGATAATCTCGGTTATCGCCCTGGAAGCCTTTCACGAAAGCAGTCGCCATTTCTGAAACCAGGTAGGGATCTTCGCTATAGGACTCCTCTGTTCTTCCCCAACGGGGATCACGCAGTAAGTTGATCGTAGGCGACCAATAGGTTAATTTTCGCCCATACATAATGTTATGCACCCTGGCTTCATCCGAAATAGCATTCGCAACCTCCTGCATCAATTCAGGGTTCCAGGAACTTCCCATCCCTATTTGTTGTGGGAAAACGGTTGCCAAACCGCTCCGGGCAACGCCATGCAAGGCTTCGTTCCAATACCCTCCATCTAAACACACTGCATTCCAATGTTCGTGATTTTCCCATGGACGTAGTTTTCTGTATTTCTCAACATCTGGAATAAACTTTGGGGTATTTTGATTTAACGGATTATCCAGTACAGGCCCATATTCTATCACACCTAAGCGCTCAATGGCAGGGGCTAAATGGCTTAATTGAGATATTTTTTCCTCAAGTGTCATGTGCGATACTAGGTCGGCAACGCGTTCGCCTATAGGTAAATTTTGGTTTTTATATATGTAATCACCTTGTTGCGCCATTGAGCTATGGGCGCAAAGACCCAATACAACTGTACTTAATACTATTTGAGATAAAAGTTTTTTCATTTTTGTATGGTTAATAGCCTATTTTTCCACTTACTGCAGTCGCCTAATGAGAATGGCATCGGCTATATTGCTCCATGGAGATTTCAGGAAGATCTCCTGGTACTCCATTTCTTCTGTATACTCCCCGGTATACACGTTAAACCATTGATAGGTACCTGATCTTTTTCCAGCACCTTTTTGGGTATAAAAGGTGATTTGATACATTTCCTTGGGGATGTAAAATAGAAAGAGGCTATTATCATGGGATTTCAAACAGTAGCCCGTACTATTCCCCTGGGGATAGGGTTCAAGAGATTCATAATTCATTTCCTCCCAAAAAGCTTCCAAATGCTTGTAGTACTCAAATTTTGGCTTGGGAAAGGCTTCGCTCTGCTCAAAAGGGTTGTAAATAATGACATTCCAGGCTGCGCCCTGCCAATAGTAGGTGGCATATGCACCAGCAAAATAGCACAAGTAGTTCCTTCGTAGGCAGAATTCTGGATTGTCATATGCTCCTGGAAAGACTGTATAAGGCGATTGTTCATAGCCCCCGTGTTCTATATTGAAGATGGGTTTTTCATACGCTTGGGATAACTTCAACATCTCTGTATATAGCCTGATCGACCAGTTCTGTGTAGAAATGAAATCGACCACATCCGTATTACGCTGGCAAAATCCGTAATCGTGAACGCTTACCAACCTGTCGTATGCATCTAAGGAGTCGATCCGGCGAATTCTTTCCCTACCGTATGCTTCCGTACACCTAGGGTTATTCAATGCCTCCTTCGACACATCCCATATAACATTTGGAAATGCCTGATACCGCTTGATGATGTAATCAAAGTATAAATTATCCGCTTCCGATTCTGCTGGAGGCCAGTTGACCTGTTTATTCCATACATAAATCATCATATGGGCCACGATATCATGCCTGTCCAGCAAGCTCACCATCCGGTCAAACTTCTGGAAAAAACGGATGTTTAACGCAGAAAAATCTGGTTGGCTATTGGTTCCCAGAAAAGGGAAAATCTCTTCCTTGCTCCCAAACTCATGTTCAGGATGAGCGGCCAACAACTCATCTTTTTCCCACTCTACCTCATAGGAATATACAGTTGTAACAATTTGGTTGATTCCATTTTGGGCCAATAAGCCGACTAAATGATCCGCCTTTGGGGTAGCCGTTGGATTGTCATAATCAAGCGCAAATAACCAATCCAGCTCAAATGCCTGAAGGTTATAGGGGGTACCGTCCTCATAGCAGAATTTGTTTTGATTCGATGCACAAATACCTATACTACCATGCTTATTCTGATTTCCAGCGACTACTAGGATTTTTCCCGTTTTCCCCTCTAAGCCCTTTACATCGGAATAGGTGGTAAAATTCCAATCACCTTGTGTACTTGCCGAAAACCTAAGTACCCATTGTTTATTTCCATTGAAATACCCTGGGAGCTTCATGTTCTCACCATTGGGTCCTCTCAAGTAAGCGCCAAAAGAAACGGAAAATGGCTTGTCTACAGGGGTCTTGAGTTCAAAACTCAGGTCTATTACTTCATATTGGGGGATGGATAAATCTTTACTTGAAAAAGGGGCCTGTTTTATGTGAGCGAACCTATCCCCTCCTTCATGCCAGTTGACTCGAGCAGAAAGCGACAGCGTCATTACAGTTAATACAGTGACTAGTGTTATTTTATTCATCATCTAAAATGGATTATTTATCCAAAATGTTATAGCACGTGTTTGCCCCTTGTTTTATGTGAGCCAGTTTAGAAACTGGCTTTACAATGAACAACCCATAGCTCAGGGCTTACTTCCAAATCCTCTCATAGCTCTTTCTTGCTCGGCGAGTTCCCTCAAATGATCTACCTGGACGGGATTCACTTTATCCTTCCAGGCAGGAAGCACCGGAACTCCCCAGCCAAGCTTTTCCAATGAGGCCTTGTCATGATAGCCCCTCATTAATTCGCCAAGTAGGGTTTCCATTTTGGCTAATTGCCCTGCATGAGTAGGATTGGGAGCTAGATTGATCATTTCATAGGGATCATTATCTAAATCAAACAGTTGGGTAGTTATCTCATTCCCAACATTATACTTGAGAATCTTCCATCGATCATTTCTTGCTGCTCGCTGAAAATTCTTGTAGGCATAAAACATCCCTTCATGAATCTGAGTCGTATCCCCTTGGATGGCAGCTGTTAGGCTTTTTCCCTGCACAGAAGAAGGAACTTTAGCCTTTCCCCATTCACAAAAGGTTGGGAAGAGGTCCGAGAGGTAGGCCCTTACATGTGTTTGCTGCCCTGCGGGGATATCCGGCCCTGCAAAAACCAAAGGTACTTTGATGCTATGTTCATACAGGTTTTGTTTGCCCATCAGGCCGTGCTGCCCGACTGCTAATCCATTGTCGCCAGAAAATATAACAATGGTGTTATCTGCCCGTCCACTTTGTGCCAAAGCTTTCATAATCCTCCCGATTTGAGCATCCAGGTGAGTGATCATCGCATAGTAAGCCGCAATATTCGCTTTGACCTCTTGGGGGCTCCTAGGGTATCCGGCCAGCCATTCATCTCGAATATCGAGCTCTCCATTGTCAAATGGATGCTCCACAAGGAAGTTTGGGGGGAGGTCTATTGCAGCCGTATCGTATAGATCTAAATACCTTTGAGGCATCTCCCGAGGATCATGTGGTGCCTGGAAAGCCACATACATAAAAAATGGGGCTTCACGCTGATAATTCTTCAGGAAATCAACTGCTGCATCCGCATAAAGCTCCGAAGAGTGCTTCGGGGAGGGAGGATTCATTTGCGCTTTGGCATAGCGTTTATCAGCCATAAATTCGTAAGTCGGCACTTCGTACTGCCTGTGCATACCCCCAAAAAAGATCTTCGAGCCATCCATAAAACTTCGGGTAAAGGCATCTCGTCCATTATGCCATTTCCCAATATGGTAGGTATGGTATCCTCCTTGTTCAAGTGCTTTTGGCATGGTCATATGCAGGCTGTCAATCGTATTTCCTGTTGGATCAATATTAAATAGGGATCGACCTGTCATGAGCATGGCTCGACTGGGGGCACATACAGCTCCATTCATGGCACCCATGATGTAAGCGTTTGGGAAGGACGTACCATTTCTTACCAGGCTATCCAAGTGGGGGGTAATCACTTCAGAATTGCCTAATTCACGAATTGTCTTGCTCCGTTGATCATCGGCAAATAAAAATAGAATGTTGGGGGGCTTGTTTTCGGGTAGTTGGGTTGTTTGCTGACTACAACTAACTCCCCATCCACTCAGGATGATCCCCAGCAAGGGCAAATAGAAGAATACTCTTATAGCAAAATGTAGATTCTTAACCATGGGAAAATTAATTGGCTAATATTTCCAGATTTGACTCTTTGCCGTTACCTCCACATCCCATTCTTGCGGAGGATTGGGCGAATAAATTGGATCATGATCTTTCTCCGGGAAAAGGCTCATTACCTCACATAGACGCTTGAAATTCTCCGCTCTACCAGAAGTGTCTAAGGAATCGAGCAGGTTCTGCCCTTCCTCAAGATTTTTTCCTAGTTCAAAAAAACCGGCAACTTCTCGTTTACTATTGATATATAGTTTGTAATGTTCATTTCTGATGACCCTATCGCGAAAGACATACTGGTTCTCTACCCCCTTCTCAGTCAGTTGGGCATGATTTCCACCTCCCATAGATAATATCCAATCTCGCTTTGTGGGTGTGCCTTGCGTGAGTACTTGCTTAAAGGATACCCCATCTATGTGGTATTTTTTATCCTGAATAGTATATTCCTTATTCACCGAAATGCCTGCCAAATCCAGAAACGTAGGGAAGAGATCGCTAAAATCTATCAAGGCATTTGAGGTCTGGCCTGGTTTAATTACTGCTGGCCAACTTGCAATAAAAGGAAGGCATACCCCGGGTTCGGTAGTTTTCATTTTGCCACCTCGAATGGTTTTTCCGTTTATGGTTCCTGTAATTTTCTGCGTGGTACCATTGTCGGTAGTCCAAATAATGAGCGTATTGTCTCTAATTCCCGTTTCCTCTAGCGTCCGCAAGATCTCTCCGGTAATCAAGTCAGTATAGGTGACCATGGCTTGGTGTTTCCCTAGATCTGTTTCAGCAGAATCAATAGGAGTGTGCTCAAATGGTACATGGGTTAGCACCATGGGAAAATAGATAAACATGGACGTATCCCTATTTTCTCTGATGAATTCGCAAATAAAGTCTTTGAACAAATCTGGTCCGTAAGCATTCTCATATCTTTTGCTGCCTTGTTTGGTAAACACATAGGGGTCGTGGTACCTTTCACTACTTGGCGGGTTTCCGCTTTCATAGCCAGTCCACATACAATAATCATCAAATCCATTCCTGGTAAGGGCATCAGGCTCTACTCTGAAGTCGTCAATTTGCCACTTCCCTGTGATACAGGTCTTGTACCCCGCTTTCTTCATTTCGACTGCCAGTGATGGATTCATAGTTTCATCGAAGTGCGCCCCCCCTCCCCAGCGGGGAACATCCCAATGATTGATCCAGCCATGCCTAAAAGGATATTGCCCCGTCAAGAGGGTAACTCTAGATGGTGTGCATTGAGGCATACCATAAACATGATTGAATTTTATGCCACTTTGTGCCAGTCTGTCAATATTTGGGGTTGTAATATCTTCTGCTCCATAACAACTCACCCATTCTTTACCCAGATCATCGACCAGAATGAGCAGGATGTTAGGCGGTACGAGTTGGGGGGATTTGTAATCTACTTTCGCACAACTCACACATAAAATCACCCCTAGGAAGATTGCAATTCGGTTCAAGCTTTCGTAGGTGTTTGTTTTACTCATGTTAACTGCTAGTAGGTGATTTTATGAAAATACATAGACCCTGCTGTCATTCCGTTTATTGTATAATTAGCTTAAATCTTTGAGGGTTAACATACTTCCCGTATAGGGAAACAAGCACTACTCCAGCAGCCTTAGAAGTACTCAAGCGCGTCTCCTTACCCATTAGCTTACCCTCGTCTATCAGTCGTCCCATTGTGTCATGAATCTTCCACTCCGTAAAACGTTGATCATTCCTTTCTATAGAAATTAATCTTTGAGAGGGGTTGGGGTATAGGTTTATATAGGTCTTGAGATTATTCGCTCCTGAACGCGTCAAAGGGCCGCTTATAATATACTCAAATACATATACTGAAAAAGGCAATATTGAATATTGACCATTGTTAGGGCTTATAAAAGATCGAGAGTAATTATCCTCGCTTTCAATCGCTGCGGTGAGACTTAGGCTTTTGTCGGGCGCAAACTCAGTAGTGCTTGTAAGGGTCCCTTTTAGCTTTGATTCAAGCTCCGTAGTACTAATTTGGTAGGTGTTTTCCCACTTATTGATTAGGATCAGGTAGCCTTTCTCAGTTCTTTCATTATAAAAACAACCTGCTTCGACATCTGCAAAACTTCCAGAATGTTGCCCTATGCCTGTGTAGTTCAGGATATTCCCAACCTCTACTGTGGCAAATCGCTCAGAGTTGTTGGAAGGCTCGGCAAATAATTTGAACAAATGATAATTCACTTTAGTCCCAAAATTGTACGTATCACTCAACTGGCCTCCGGATTCACTATAAGTCAACCACTGTACCATCGAATGCCAATTCCCTATTTTGATTTGGGGCTTAGAGAAGAGTTTCAGCATAAAGCTTGCCGAATAAAGCCCTCCTAAATAAGAATGTCGCAAGCGATATTGCCGAACATCTCCGGAAAATCCCCCAACATGAAATTCACTGACCCATATATCTGTACTGGGAAAATCTTTGCTCAATTGGGCAAAGGTCGAATCAAATTTCAGATCAGCGTGGGCAATAGTGTGGTTATAAGCAGTTTGGTAGGGTAAAAAATCTGCCGCTAAAACCGTATGATCCATGCCGATGCTTGAATACATGTGAATCACCAGCGCATCATAAAATGTTTCACTTTTTAAGGCTTGGTGCCATTTTTCCTGTCTACTCGCACTACTTCCCCCTCCTGGCAGAAAATTTTCTTTGGTGTAAATTTGACTCGGTAGTAGGGCTCCTATCTTAGCGTTTGGAAATCTGGAGCGAACGGTGTCAGCTCTATCTTTTGCCAATGCCATATAACTTGCCTCATCTGCGATGATAGAGGTATATTGGCCAAAGTAGACTTCATTGGCCAATTCCACATAGTCCAATTCCTCCCCCCTGTTTTTGATGCTATCGAGGACCGTCGCCACATCTGTTCCAGACATGGTAGTCAGATTGACGACAAAGGTAGATGTTGCATCTGTAGCTTGAAGAAAGTCGATAAACTTGCCTATTTCTTCTCCCTTAGTACCTTTTCCGGCATTAGTCATCCCCTTATTAAATGAGCTTACCCGGTTCGAATCATTGGCGTTGGCGCCAGGCCAAGCTTCATGCCACCCCTTGGCTAGGTTCAAATAGTTAGAGGCAGTACCTCCCGGATAACGCATGAGCGGTTTTCCCAGGTCATTGAACTTACTGATAAAGCCGCTATTGCTTAGGTAGTAAGGACGGGTTGAAATCCAGTTGTTTACGCCGTGGACATCTGGGTTAAGGTCTATACTGGAGGGGTAAGCTACGTCTAGCGTGAGTTGGTTTTGGGCGGATAAGGGTTGGTTACCCTTGCCAAATATCAACACAAAGATTATAAGACTAGCCTGCCTTACGAACCGAATTGGGCTTACGATTATAGGGACTGAGTCCATATATTTTGAGACATAAAGAGCTTGCATTCAACAGTATTATGGATTTCGGCTTTAGGATTTTCTAGTGAATGATAGAGAAGCCTTACTCAAACACACCTTCCAGCTTATATACCCAGGCATAATCGCAGGGTGTATTGGCGGGGCTAATCTGAGGAGCTGATAGAAGCACCTTGCCCTTAGATACCTTAAACTTTACTTTTTGATCACTCCCTAGGAGTGAAACCCCAGCAGGACGTGCAATATCTGAGATTTCCAGGGTCGACTGCCAAGCCGTATATATGACATACAAATCAGGTCCCTTTTTCGTAAAAAAGACCTGATCTTCTTTCATGGTAGCAGGCCGTTTGGTCCAGGCTTCTGTCTGGTAAATCGCCT
>JBCCTX010000151.1:0-18320 GCA_039197765.1 Bacteroidota bacterium | reverse complement strand
TGCGGTATAGTGAGGGGATCTATGAAACAAGGTATTTGATCTAAATGGAGAGGGTTTAGAGTAGGGTGTGGAGAAAAGTTTTCCATGGATTCAGGTATTGAGTATATGATTGAATGTGATACAAAAGCTCACAGGGGATCCCTTATGGCTATACCAGCCATTTTTGTTGGGCATATCTCTACTATTCAGACCTACCTCAGTAAGTCGAGTATCGGAAAGAAAGTCCACTCAGATGATATGCTTCTTTTTATCCGCCTGGAGGCCTCGCCGCTAACTTATAGGAAGCAGCCCGCCCAAGCGTTAGAAGGATTTTGGTACTAGACAAAAGCCCAACTAAGGTTAGTGTGGGGGAGATCTACCGCGTGCAACAAGGGCCAGATGCTTCCCCGACCGGGATCATGTGTGAAATACATTGGATTTCATAGCGTTGGTTTAGGGTTGCGTGATAATTTAGGGTTTAGGGTGAATATACTTGATGTTGAAAATTTGTAATTCGATGTTTGAAGCTTGGGTTTTTCGTCCGATCATTCGATAAGTTAGCAGAAGCTGAAAAGAAGTATCAATGTATTCAACGAAATTTTCAAAACTTCAATTAAAATTATAGTATTAGGTGTATATAATTTTCAAACACAAGGAATAAAAATAACATAGAACAAAAAATGCGAATAATAAATTAAACTTACTTCTGGTGCGAGAAGTTTTTACTAGAATAAAATGTATAGAGAGGGGAGACAGTTCTGTAGTTTGATGTAAGAGCCTTTTCATGAGTTAGAAAACGCTAACATAGGTAAGTAGCTAGTACTGTGTAGGAAAGAGAATGAAGGAAATCTTAGAGATTTTGATGAAATATAACCCTCCGTTCATTGGGGGAGATAAGGGTGGGCCAATTGGAATCTTCACGAAATGGATTTTAATCTTACATGAGGGCAGAAGCCAGTGGTGAGTATTGAGAGGAGAGAAAATGTGAAATAGGACAGGTTCCATCTAAAAACCTCTCTCTTCTCGCCTCTTTGAGCAAAGCGGTCTCATGTCTGCCAAAACGGAATCGGGCCCCACAAGGGGCCCGATGTGAATTTCAGGACATGTATAAGCCGGGTTCTGTATCCCTTGCGGGATCTCTATCATTTATCTAGACCTGCAGTCACCCACAGGCTCTATCGACCTACCCTCCGACTTGGACGGGCCGCCCTATAGCGTCGGTATATTTGGTCTTTCAACTCCTGAGGTTTACCTGGCTACCGAAATCACTTCCGATACCGGTGGGCTCTTACCCCACCTTTTCACCCTTACCCTGCGTAAATTCTCCACGGGGCGGTTTACTTTCTGTTGCACTTGCTAGCCCCGCAACCGAAGCTACGGGATCTTCCCGTTAGGAAGCAGGATGCCCTGTGTTGCCCGGACTTTCCTCCCCGCATACATGTACACGGGGCGATAGAGCCATGACCTGAAGTACAAGTATACGCAATTAGCCATAGAAGGATAAGATTTGTAGCCTTTTCTGAACAGAAACAGCCCTCAATAGGTTAAGAAAACAAAGATGAAAAGGGCAATAAATCTTGGCAAAAAGGGTATTTAGGTACCACTAGCTCTCTGATTTATTCCATTGGCCCTCAGGATTTTGGATTCCCCCTGTCTTTTATCATTTTTGTTGTTATGGGATGATGACTTTTGACATTGATTTCATTGGTAGGATAATTGTATTTGCATCGTATGAAGGGAACCTTAGAAAACATTATCAACACTTTCCAACGTATTCAAGACGATATTTGTGGAGGCCTAGAAGCCTTAGACGGCAAGGCGCAATTTGAACAAGAGCTTTGGGAACGCCCCGGTGGTGGGGGAGGGAGGACACGCGTGATCCAAAATGGCGCTGTGTTTGAAAAAGGAGGAGTGAATTTCTCCCACGTTCACGGGTACATGCCAGACGTGATTTCACAAAAGCTTAAGCTACCCCAGGGAATGTATTTCCATGCAACCGGTGTTTCCCTGGTGATACACCCAGAAAATCCCCATGTTCCCATCATTCACATGAACATCCGATACTTCCAAATGGAGGACGGAACCTATTGGTTTGGGGGGGGGATCGACCTTACGCCCATATACGTTATATCTACAGATGCAGAGGGCTTTCACCGTACGTTGAAGCGTACTTGTGATCAACATGAAGCTAGCTATTATCCTAGATTTAAGAAATGGTGTGATGAATACTTTTACATTAAGCACCGTAAGGAGACCAGAGGAATTGGGGGTATTTTCTTCGACCACATGAAGGAAGGAGAGGGAATGAGCAAAGATGAAATCTTTACCTTTGTTGTTGGGGTAGGAGACACCTTTCTCCCAGCTTATCAACCGATTGTGCTAGCCCATATGGGTAAAGAATACACGCCCGAAGAAAAGAATTTTCAGCTATTTCGCCGCTCTCGGTATGTAGAGTTTAACCTTGTATATGACAAAGGGACCAAGTTTGGCCTAGATACAGACGGGCGCATTGAATCCATTCTCATGTCCATGCCGCCAATGGCAAGCTGGACCTACCGGTATCAACCTGAACCAGGGTCTAGGGAAGCAGAAACAATCGCTATGTTGCAGCCGAGAGATTGGCTTGCAGTAGAAGTAGTTGGCTAATCATTAGGTTGCTTTTTACGTACTATGCGCCCCAGCCAATCATTCATGGCCGCATGGTATCCCCCACAGTCTGCGTAGCCGAATTTTTCCAAATTCTCAAACACCGCTCCAGTCTCGCACTGCATCAGGGTATGGTTGCAATCGGGAAAACTGACGATCTCCAAAGGAGCTCGATCCACCAGGGTAGCTTCGTACAAAGTTTGTGCATCGCGCCAATTTACCTGGGAATCCTTCTCTCCAAAAATAGCTAAAACCGGGCAACGCACGGATTGAATAATATGGGTAAAGCCAGGAAGAGCAATGGGATCTTTCACTCCATCGCGTAAAGGGGAGGGTTCGTCTGATTGTAGAAAGGCTTGCTGGTTCTCTACATAAGCCTTCTCTTCCCAATGTACCCCAAACATGGCTAAATAGAAACTATCTGCCCGCACATTCTGGGTTGCAGCTAGATATTCCTGGTAACTCCCCCCTTGGAGAAATATTTGAGTTCCTTTCCGTTTTTCTTGTACCAATTGAGCAGCGCGTTGCCCCGAATATCCCAAGAGCTTGAGGTTGGTCTCTAGCAAATAGTTGGAATTTTCTAGAGAATCTACTCCGCTAACGGTAATCCAAAAGTCTACAGTTGAATCTGCCTGAATGATCAATGGACAAATCCATCCTCCTCGACTCATGCCCCAAAGCCCGATTTGATCGGTTCCAGGAAGCGCTTTTGATCGGATAGTTTCTATAGCTGCAAGCGCTTCTTCAGCACTGCTGTGAACCGACTGATTGGGATCGAAACTCCCCTCACTCTTCCCGCAGCCCGGTCTATCCCACATACATACTCCCAGTCCCTGATCTACAAAGTTCGTTCTCAATCGCATAAACCATTTATTCCAACCGCTAGTTCCCCCAAAATCGGTTTGCCCAGAGCCAGGAATGAGGACAATCCAGGCCTCAGGGTCCTGGTCTTGTGGGTAATCGAGATACCCTTGGTAGGTGAGGCTATCATAGCTGAATTGGAACGCTTCGGTGCGAAGCTGACCGTAAGAGAACAGAAAAGAAGCGCAAACTAAAGAGAGGGATAGAAATGGGTAGCGTATCATAAGTAGGGTTTTCAGAAAAGACTGCAAGAATGTATAATAGTTGCATAAACCATGCGTCCCTCTTGACCCATAACAAAGGGGGCTCGTCAGGGAATTATCCAACATACAAAGGGAAAAGAGGAGCTTTTTAGGATGAGGATGCCTATCGCAATCGATTTCTGTGCTGACCAAGCATATACTGCTTAGGAGATTGGCCGTATTTCTGTTTAAACTCCTTAATGAAATAGGAGATATTCTCATACCCTACCTCATAGGCTAGTTCTGTAACGCTCATTTCACGATTCCGCAATACCTTCATGGCTTTTTCCATGCGCTTTTCTTTGATCCACCGTTGAGGGGTTTGATCGAAGTAGGCCTTGAAGTCTCTACGGAAGGTGCTAAGGCTTCTTCCTGTCAGGTACGCATAGTCTTCGATTTTCAGGGGCTTATCAAAGTTTTTCTCCATAAAGGGGCGTATGTTGCGTTTTTGGGGGAGGGAAAGCTGGAAAAGAAAGTTGGCAAATTGCTGTTCATCCATTGCGGCGTTTAGTAGGAACATAAGTTCAAGGATTTTGAGTCGCAAGAACTTTTTATCCTGAAATGCCTTTCCAGAGTAGATGTCTAAGAGCGACTGGGAAAACAACTCTAGGTTGGGATGCATGGGAAAGAGCAGGTGACTGGGAACAGATTTTCGGGAAATGTCCTTTATCTTGGTTTGCGAGAGAAACTCCTGAATGAGGTCATCATCAAAATAGAAAAGTAAACTTTGGAAAGGCCCCTTTTGTGGGAGTAAATCTGAAATAGCATATAATCCCCGAGGAATAAATAGGACCTGACCGGCTTTGACGTGTATCTGCTGTTCCTCGTAGGTTTTTATATGCTGTACACCGGAAAGTAAAATGGAAATCACATGGTTGGAAATGTACCCTTCTCGATTGAGCACTGGCTCGTGAAGTTCTTTTTGAAGTATACATACATTTCCATCCCTTAGTAGAATGGAAACACGGGGATCGCCAAACAGTTTTTGTGGAATAAGAATCATTTTTGCATGCAAGATGGCTGGAAACCCCCTAAATTAACTATCCTATTTAGGTCAAAAACAGCAAATTTCAATAGGTTCTTTCTTTTAACATATGACTACAGGAGACTTGCTAAGTACTTAAGCAATTTATTTCGGGATTTCGAAAACTAAAGTGCTATATTTCCATGAAATTGCATCAAAAGTGGTAATTTTATTCTGAGTAGTATCTTTTATGTTTGGGAAAAAGCGTACATACACAGATCAGGCAATCATAGAGGGGATTAAAACGGGGGGAGCGAATAGGGAAAAGGCAATCAATCAATTGTTTGATAGCAATCTGGGATTCTTACACACCGTTCGAAAAAAGTTATTTCTATCCTTAGAAGAGGCACAAGATGCCTATGCTGATGCGATTGTAAAAGTGGCTTCACAAATCAGTTTGGGTAAATTCAGAGGGGAAAGTAAGATCTCAACCTACCTATATAAAATTTTTTATAATAAATGTGTTGACGTTTCTAGAAAGAAAGCGTCTAATACCGCTACATGGGTGGAGGAGTATCCAGAACTGTCAGATCCTGCATCGGATCTTTTACAGAAACTCGATGTGAAGGACGAGGTAGTACAGTTGAGAAAGGTGATGGCAAATATGGGAGAGGCGTGTAAAAATATTTTGTTGGATTGGGCTTATATGGGCTACTCTATGGAGGAAATTGCTCAACGAAGGAATCTGAAAACCCCAGAAAGTGCCAGAAGTTTGAAATACAAATGTCTTAAAAAGCTCAGAGAGCTATTATTAATAAAAAAGCCTACTTAGGGTATGTCATTGGAGGAAATATATGAATTAACTGATGCCTTTTTAGCTGGGGAACTCTCACAAGAGGATACCTTGGCCTTTGAGGACCGCTGCAAGAGCGACCCAGAGTTTGGAAAGGAAGTTCAGCTGTACATCGCCTCTCTTCGAGAAATCCGATTAGAGGGGGAGCAAGCCCTCAAGTCGCAACTCATGGACCGCTTTTCTGAAGCAAAAGTGATTCCTATGGAGGCATCCTCTAACCGTGCGCCTTGGTTTGCAGCCGCAGCCGCAGCAGTTGCCTTGCTCGTCATTTCTATCTGGTGGTTTACTTCAAGTCCTCAACAAGTGGAACCTCCCAAAGACCTGTATGCCCAATACATGAAAATCCCAGATATTTCGGTAACTCGAGCACCTATGGAAGGTACTTATGCCTCCCAATGGGGTCAGACCTTAGGATTACTTAAAGACAGTATGTTCCAAGAAGCCATTCCCATGTTGGATACCTTATTGCAAGACACGACCTTTTTTGCTAGTTACGGGGGGCAAGGTATAATGTATCTAGGTACCTCCCTGATGCATATGGGGAAATATGAGGAAGCCTTGACACAATTCCAGCGCATAGAATCCGAAAACCCCTATTCAGACCAAATTCTTTGGTACGAGGCGCTCTCTTATGTGAAGCTGGAGGATATTCCAGAAGCGACGCGGACATTGAAGGCGATTGTTGAGAAGCCTATTCATTACAAGCGCAAAGAGGCGCAAGCCATTTTAGATCAGTATTCTCCTAATTGATTCGGTACTATGCTAAGCAAATACCTCTTTTGCTGTCTAGTATTTTTGGGGACAGGGCTTGGCCTTCGTGCCCAGGAAATACATCCTGCCGACACAGCAGCTGCATTAAATTTGACAGAGCTAGGCCATCAGTGGGTAGATTCTGCAAATTATGATAGCTCTACCTTCTACTACCGCAAGTCAGCGGCTGCTTACCTGGATCTGATTGAGCAAAAGGATGATTCCATCTTTTGGGTAAGGTACCTCAACGATATCATTTGGATCGGGGAAAACTTCCGCGTCCAGCGCATGTATGATTCCGCTATGGTCAATGCACAGAAGGCCAATAAGATTGGATTGAGCAAGTTTGGAAGACTCAATAAGGCCGTAGCACGTAGCTTCAATTTATTGGGCTCAGTCCATGACGATATAGATCTCTATGACCAAAGCCTAGCCTATCACCAGGAGAGCTACGAAATCCGAAGGCAACTATTTGGAGACCACCATGATGAAGTATCACATAGCCTGAATAATTTGGGAAATACGGCCCTCAGCAAAGGAAAATTTGAGGAAGCCCTAGAATATTTTAACAGGTCCCTTGAGATTCGTGAGAATCTACCTGAAATCAATAAACAGGACATAGCAGCCTCTCATATCAACATGGGACTTACCCTTACACAGATGGGGAATTTTAATACCTCATTTGACCACTACTTTGAGGCCGAGGAGCTGCTTTTGGAGGTGCTTCCTGAGAAACACTATAGCCTGGGGGCTCTGTATAATAACTTGGCCATTAGCTACCAAAATGCGGGTGAATATGACCGCTCTCTTGCTTACCATCAGAAAGCCCTCGATATTAGAACCCAGGTATTTGGGGAGGATAACCTTAGCCTTACAGATAGCTACCTCAACATTGGAACCGTTTATTTCTACAAAGGACAGTTTCTCAAGGCCGAAAAATTCTTTCGTAAAGTCTTAGACATCCAATTGTTATACCCCGCTAAAAATGAACGGGTCATAGGAGCTATGTACCACAACCTCGGTGCTGTCATGCGGATGATTGGGGATCGTAAAGCGGCTCGGGAATACCAGGAGAAGGGCTTTGAAATGGAACTAAACATTTATGGTGAGGTACACCCCCAGGTGGCACAGGGATACCTGAACATGAGTTTGCTAGCTAGGGAATTTGGCGATTATGGACAAGCGAGAAATCATTTGCTCAAAGCTCTAGATATCCAAATGCAAACTTTGGAATCTCCCCATCCAGATTTAGTCCTTACCTATAACAATTTGGGAACCATTGAGGAAGAGCAAGGAGACTTTGAAAAGGCTGCAGAGTATGTGGGAAAGGCATGGGAATTAATGCTGCAGCTCTATGGACCCGAACATCCTACTATTGCGGACGCCTACAACAACCGAGGGGTCATCGCCTTGCGACAGGGGAAGCCAGACCAAGCAAAAACATATTTTCGACAAGGCTTACAGATTCGTAAAAAGGTCTATGGAGGCCCCCACTATACGATTGCTCAAAGCTACTTTAACTTGGGAAAAATTTATGCCGATGAAGGAAAGCGGGATTCAGCCCATCAGGTATACGAAAAAGCGTTAAGCATTTACAGGGATGTATATGGAGAAAAACATCCTGAAGTTGGGATCACCTACAAGCAATTGGCTATGCTTGCCTTTAAGGATGATAAGTTGGAGCCAGCCCTGACATACTTAGATAAGGGTCTGGTGAGCTTAGGAATTGATCCTTCCGCTAACCAATTATCAAATGATCCCTCCTTTTTCTCTCAAATACAGAGCGAGACAAAGGCCTTGGAACTTCTTCAGTACAAATCTTATTGCCTGTTAAACTCTGGCGAAGATAATCCAGACAACTTGTTCCGCGCAGACTCTACGCTGAAAATTGCCCACGCGATTATAGACTTTCTCCACAAAAGTTTTCAGTACGAAGAGACAGAACTCTATCTGCAAAAGTTGGGAATTCCCCTCTATGAATTGAGTATACGCGACAACTTGGAACTCTTTGAGCACACCCAAGAGGAGGCCTATTTGAACCAGGCCTTTTCCTACATGGAAGGGGGAAAAGCTGTTTTGTTACAGCGGGCAGTAGCTTTGGATAGGACACAAAAGATCGCAGGTATTCCGGATTCCCTCCTACAAAATGAACATGAACTCAGGCTTACCCATTCTTACTTCCAGCAGCAATTGAAAGCAACTCAAGTGGAGGAAGGTCAAGATTCCTTATACAATTCCCTGGTGCGGAAGGTCCTGGATACCCAACAAAAGCACGATTCTCTTTTGAGCATTTTCTCTGCTCAGTATCCAGATTACTACGAGTTAAAATACCAGAAAAATGCTGTTTCGCTTAAAGAGCTTCAAACTTATCTAGGTAAATTTCCTCAAACGATTTTGGTGGAATTTTTTTGGGGGGGAGACCAGTGTATTGCCTTGGCTGTTTCCCCTGAAAAAGTCGCTTACCATAGTACACCCATTGATACGACCTTCATCAACCAATTGGTGGAGATGGAGTTTATCCTTTCAGAGCCCGCTTACCATGAGGACGAGACCTTGTTCAAAAGCAGTAAGAAGAGGTATGCAGAGATAGGCTATGACTTGTACATGAAGCTATGTGATACCCTGTTACAACAATTTCCTTCTTATGACAATCTCATTATCATTCCAGATGGGAGATTGGGCTATCTTCCCTTTGAGGTGTTACTCACACAGAAGCCAGGAAAGGAGCTTTCCTACAAAGAATTTGACTTTTTGCTCAAGGAGTATACTATCAGCTATGAGTATTCCTCCTATTTATTGAAGAATAGCCCAAAATCCGTATCCAAAAAATACAGTTATGCAGGCTTTGCCCCAGCTTATCCCAATCCGGATAACCTCTTTGCTAGTAGCCGGGAACAGGAATTGTATGGAGATCGGAAAAATCAACTCATAAGCCTCCGCTTTAACCAACCAGAAGTCCGGCAAATAGCGCAATTGATGTCCGGTATCCCCTATACAGGAGCGGAGGCTACGGAATCTCGGTTTAAGGAAGAAGTCCATAAATACAGTGTGATTCACCTGGCCATGCACGGATTTATCCACAATGAAGAACCCTTGAGTTCAGGTTTGGCCTTCTCACGACAGAATGATACCCTTAATGACGGTTTCCTGTACGCACATGAGTTATACAACATGAAAATGCCAATCAATCTCGCAGTATTGAGTGCCTGTAATACCGGAGCAGGCTACCTGGCTTTCGGAGAAGGAATCATGAGCTTGTCTCGCGCTTTCAAATATGCGGGCTGTCCCAATATCGTAGCCAGCTACTGGCAAGCCAATGACAAGAGTACTCAAGACCTAATGACGCGGTTTTTTCAATCTGTCAAGCAAGGAAGTATCACCTCAGATGCCCTTCGGGAAGCTAAATTGAGCTTTCTAGCGCAAGCCAATGAGATCCAGGCCCATCCTACAAATTGGGCTGCTTGGGTACTGATCGGAAATCCAGATTCCCTCCGAGCTTCCACCTCCATTCCCTCTTGGATCTGGATCGCATTGGTCCTATTTACCATAGCCTTGGGTTCATATATTTTTGTTAGGAATCAGCCGAAAAAGGATACGTTTGGTTGATAGTCCCTAGTAACCTTTGATTCAAGAAGATGGTCCACAGTTAAGTAGTCCATAGTCCGTGGTGAGGTAGTCGGTAGTCCGTAGTAACCTTTGATCGAGATCAAAGTACACTTTTCAAACCTCAAACTTTTGCCCCTTTTTAAGGGGTTGGGGTTCCTTCCCTCAAACCCTCCTAGGTTCACATTTCCCCACGCCTCTCGTCTTATCTCTCCAAAAGGAATAACTAACAAACCAATTGAAAATGAAATCTAATTATTGGATTTTTGTCATGGTAGGTCTGTGCGCGGCCTGCAGCATACTACTCACACGAGGGAATCCATGTAGCTCAGGTAAATGGAAGCTCTGTCCAGTCCGAACTAGTGTATCCAGGTAGATTTACCCTCTTGAACATCGCTGATTGGTCACCCGATGGTCGGCAGCTGGTTGTGGCCCAACAGGACGGTGGGACAACTTTGCTAGAGGGAGAAATTGAATATATCTACACCATTAAGGTGATGGACCTTGCTTCTAGAGAGGTTCGCGTACTACTTCCTGTTGACCACGGAAAATTGCTTACAGATCTCAGCTGGAGCGCTGATGGAAAGTACATCTTTTATACGTTGCTCGTATCTGGTGGTACTAGCCAGATCTGGTGGCTTGATGTGAATAATGGTACAACTGGGCCCATTACCAATACCATAAATGCCGGGTATGCAAACTGGTCTGACTGAAAATGAAGCATGAGGTTCACAGATTTTCTTTCCATGCGTCTCATACCTCAAAGAAACTACTTCCAACCATTTAATTACAAAAAGAAATTACCATGAAAAGAACGGTAAACCATTTGAGACTATGCTTGCTATTCTTACTGCCAATAGGTATTAACTCTGGGTGCGCACTGGAGTTGTTAAGCCCCAATAATGAGGAAACCGCAGCGGAAGAAGGAGATAAAATATTAGGAGATTGGGAGTTGCTACGTATCAATGGTCAACGTGGACCTTGGAATATAACCACCGGAGATGGCCAAAGGATTCAGATTGACCAGATAGCATTGACCTTTGAAGAGGGTTCCTACGTTCAGACCCTAGTTGCAGGAGGAGAAAGGGGAGCTGCCGAGGGTACCTGGATTTGGTTAGAGGAAGGGAAAGAACTCTCTTTAGATAATACAGATTATACCATAATGCAGCTGAGTAATGCAACACTGGAAATGGAAAGTGAGACCGGAGCTGTGTTTGAGTATGACCGCGATTAAGTCCCATACCATAAAACAAGGTTCATTCTGTAGTAGATTTTTACGTGTAGTACCTGTAGAAAGCGATTCTCCGAAAGGATGAATCGTTTTCTTTTTCCCCTCGTGGGGATATACCTGTCAAAGGACTTTTTGAGAAAAAAACTCTTTTAGGGTTCACGTTTTTTTTTCGAGGGCGTCCTATGAGGTTGAAAAGAAGGTTAAGCAAACCATAAAATGACCTCACTATGAAGAAATATGTTATTACCCTTTTAACCTTGTTATCTTCTTTATTTCCCTTAAGCAATGTATTAGCCCAAACGGCACTTAAAACAGACCGTGAGCCCATGGAGGTACATCCTTTTGAGACTAAAAAATCATTTCACCAAAAAACTCCTGGCAATACCTATCCCTACAGAAAGATTGATGGAAGAAATTCCCAGAACACAAATTCCCCCAAGAAATTTATTTCCCTTCCAGGAGAGGCCTTGCTAACAGGTTCTGCTGTCAGGGAAATCAAACTTGACCCAAAGAGGCATTTACCCATATTCATCCGCTCACAACATCCTGTACGAAGAACTTCCAGCGGTAAGATCTTTGACTCACAGCAAGAAGCCCGCGAGATAACCTTTGAACACATGAAAAGTCTCAACAAGCTATTTTCCCTTCAAGATCCAGCGAAAGAACTCAGGATTAAGGCTGTTTCTGAAGATCAATTAGGACATGCTCATGTAAAGCTAATTCAGCAATTGGAAGGTATACCTATAGTAGGAGCAGAGTTACAGGTACATTATAGTCCCGATGGAGAAAGAATTGTTAATGGACACCATTTTCCTACTCCTCATGTAGATCGATTGGTTCCCAGTATAAGCCCTGAAGAGGCTCTCGCTATTGCTCGACAAGACCTTAAATCTAAGGGGAGAATTAGACGCTTTTTCATTGAAGGAATTCCATCAGAAATAGAACACTCAAAATCCACGGTAGAGCTAATGATTTATCCTGATCCTGTAGAGGAAGGCATCTTCTACTTAGCGTATGAGATCGACCTACATGCATCCATTTCTTCCCATTGGTCTTATACGGTTGGAGCGCATTACGGGAATGTCCTGGATGCTTACTCAAAGGCCTGTTCCTTTCTCCATGAAGACATTGATTGGGAGAATCCTACCTATCATGCTGCTCCCTTACCATTTTCTCCTAGTCAAAGGCAAGGTTCTGATCTACACGGTCAAAATAAATCCTTCTTTACCTATGAAGTTCCCGGTCAGCAGGGAAGCGATTTCTTGATGATCGATGCGACCAAGAGAATGTTTAAGGGGCTACAGTCCGGAAAATCATTTCCAGGTTTCGGAGAAGAAACGGGTTCTATTTTTACCCTAGACTTTCGAAACCAGGCGCCTGGCCAGGATGTAACCATCTCCTACGTATTTTCCAACAACGATCAGTGGGACCCTACAGCTGTCTCTGCCCATACTAATAGCAGTCTTGCCTATGATTATTTTGAACAGATCCATGGGCGAAATTCGATTAACAATCAAGCCATGGATGTGGTATCCTTTATCAATGTAGCAAATGAGGATGGGTCTTCCATGGATAATGCGTATTGGATTGATAAGTATATGTTCTATGGAAATGGAAACAGAGCCTTTACCATGCCGCTAGCAGCAGCATTAGATGTTGGAGGCCACGAAATGACCCACGGAGTTATAGCGAGCTCCGCTAACCTGGAGTACAAAAATATGTCGGGCGCATTGAATGAATCTTTCGCCGATGTCTTTGGCATCATGATAGATCGTGATGACTACAAACTTGCAGAAGACGTTGCCAATCGAGATATCTTTCCCTCAGGAGCGATGCGAGACATGGCTGATCCCCATAACGGAGGCCAGCCCGGAGATTTTGCAAGGTGGCAGCCTCGGCATATGGACGAATATGTCGAAACGCAAGACGATAATGGTGGCGTGCATATAAATAGTGGAATTCCCAATCATGCGGCGTACCGAATTATTGAGGAAATTGGTAGAGATAGGACGGAACAGATTTACTACAGGGCGTTAACTCAGTATTTGACACGTTCTTCAAATTTCCTAGATGCGCGATTTGCCATAGTTCAGTCAGCAAAGGACCTATATGGCGACCAGTCCCAAGAAGCATCGGCTTGTGCCAGAGGCTTTGCCGCTGTCGGGATTGGGGAACCTGTTCCAGATAACGATACCCCTACGGATCCCGAGACCAAAACCCCTCCCTTAGAGGTAAATCCCGGAAGCCAATTTATCATGTTTACCAATGTAGACCCATCCTGCGATTGTCCCCTGCAACAAGTAGACATAGAGGCTGGAACCATCGAGACTGTCTCTCGAACGCACCACATACGCCCAGTATCTGTTTCGGATGATGGCTCGCTGGCTATCATGATTACCGACCTTCGACAAGTAAATCTCATTGACCTCACGAGAAGTCCCGCATTGGAAGAGATTGTGGAAACAGATGGGGTAACTTGGGGAAATGTAGTGCTTTCCAAGGACGGGACCAAGTTTGCAGCTATTACCGATCAGGCCGAGGGATATATATTCGTAGCCGACCTGATTTCGGGAGAAATCGTTCAGTATGAACTATATAATCCCACTACGAGTCAGGGAATTACCCAATCAGATGTAGTCTTATATGCAGATGCCCTCGAGTGGGACCATAGCGGTCAGTTTGTATTCTACGATGCCCTCAATAGCGTTGGAGTAAGTTCTTCAAGAGAATCGGATGAATACTGGGATATTGGTGTGCTTCACGCCTGGGATAATGAGTCCGACAATTTTGGGAGTGGTCAGATTGTGAAAATCTTCACAAACCTACCTCCAGGATTTGATGTGGGTAATCCGAGTTTGGCGAAGAATTCTACCCATATTCTTACCTACGAAATCGTAAACTTCACTGAAAATCAGTTTCAGATATTAGCGACAAATATCGAAACGGGAGATACCAAACTTCTCTGGGAGAATACAAGACTAGGCTTTCCAGAATACTCCGTTACAGACCAGCAACTCATATTCAGTGCAGAAACTACAGATGGAATTCCCGTCCTCGCAACCCTAGACCTAGAAAATGATAAAATTACCCCCGTTGAAGGGACAGCGGTGGGCGTAATCGGCGATGCGAAATGGCCTGTGTGGTATGCAACAGGACAGAGGTCACTCATCCCCACCGGTGTAGAACCTGCTCCAACCCCCATAAAAGATCATGTCGATCCGTCATTATCCATAACGCTTTTTCCCAATCCTATCGCAGGAGGAATGGATCTGCATATACAGGCTCCTAATGTCGGATTAACTCGCCTAAAATTGCGAGATGCTATGGGGCGAGAGGTAAAGGCCTGGGTGTTACGTGGGCTTAGTGATGAAACTATTAGGCTCCCTCAGTTGAGCGCAGGGATATACCTAGCAGAACTGAAAGCAGGGAATAAATACCAGATCCATCGACTCCGCATTCGATAATCAAACAAGCAAACAAATTAACTCAACTCAATAATTCTCAAACGTATGAACACTTTAAGATTTTTACTCGCACAACTTTGTGTGGGGCTGCTACTCTTGACTTCATTTCTTCCCGCATTAGCCGCAGGAAATGGTAATCCCCCAGCGCTTTACGTGGCAGAGGACATTACCATCCAAACCAAAGATGGAGAGTATACCCTCAGAGCTGGAACCCAAATAGTGGTAGAAGCGACCCAAACCTATGATTCAGAAGCCTTATCTGCCGGTCAATCCGTCAATGTACGCGTGAAGTACAATGTGATTGTCAAGAAGCATACTTTAATCGCTGCAGGCGCTATGGGAAATGCGACGATTTCGAGTATCTCAAAGCCCAAAATATTTGGAAAAGGGGGAGAAATGGAGGTCCAAATTCAAAATGTGCAAGCTGTGGATGGCCAGCAAATCCCTGTAACGGGAATTCCCATGAGGCTTAAGGGTGATAACAAGGCTGGGTTAGCCTGGGGCCTATCTATTCCCCTCTTCTTACTTACATTCATCGGAGGGGCAGTTGGATTTCTTATCAAAGGAAAACCCGCAGAGTTGAGGTCAGGGATGACCTTAAATGCCAATGTCGCTTCAGACATGGAAATTGAGGCTGATCAGTAAGATCAAACCCTGATAGTGGGTTAGTTTGCTTCGTGGTGTAGTGCCACGGAGCATTTATTTTTTGGGATTTTAGCAGGGACCGATTCCCTTAACTCACCTTAGTGAGGCGTTCGAATATTTTTTATATTGAGCATCAAACGCATAGATTTATGGCCCTAAACATCTCTTCACTAAGAAAAAGAATCGCCAAAGGCTCGGCAGATAAAGTGCTTCAAGAACTTCTCGAACAGCACGAAAAATGGATGCCAATCCCAACGCAAAATGACATAGCTCAGCTAAGTGCTCAGTTGAAAGAAAATAAAAAAAATGATTTGTTGGGCTTGCAAACCACTCAGGAGTCAGGTATAGAACTCCGGAGGATTAACCGTGCCCTATTGGATATTCTCACTGAATTTGAGAAAGATACCGTGACATTAATAGGAGAAACGAATGATCCAGATCATCTCCATTTAGAATGTAAAACCAATAAAGGAAAAGAGGGGCTAGAGTTTGTTCAAGGCGAAATTATGCGGCTGTACGTCAAGGTGAGTAAGCCCTGCTATGTGCGTATTACCTATATGCTTGCCGACGGAAGACTCGTATTATTCAAAGATTCCTTCCAAATCTCGGAGGAGCAGGTAGGAGATTTTGTAGAAATAGGAGACGGGTTTGAGGCTTCTCCTCCCTTTGGAGAAGAAAAGGTTTTCTTTTATGCACAGACCGAACCCCTTAACCCCCTACCCATACAAACTACAGAAGATGGATACCAGCTGATAGCTGAGCAATCAGAAGCTCAGAGAAATAATACTCGTGGCTTCCTCCCTAAAGTGTACAAAGCAGAGTCTGAGTTAAAGTTTCGGACGAAGTAGGAGGTTACAGAGGTATCCAGTTGGTTTACATGTACCGAACATAGCGTAATAGATTCTCTTAAAATACCCACGTATTTAGTGGGTTCATTTTTAGATCTTTAGAGAAATTAGTATCCCGGCTTTTTTCGCTATGAAAAAGCCCTTAGCTTCTTTGCTTTACCTCAACCTGTTTTCCAGTTTTAGCGGATTCAAAGATTGCCTCTAAGGCTGCTGTATTTCCCCATGTATCTTCAAGACTTACGGGAACTTCCCCATCTTCCAGAATAGCTTTGGAAAAATTATTTCCCTGCAAAGTATACTGGTTACATAGGTCAAATTCTTGAACTTCTCCATCTTCACGGCTGAAATCCCCAAAATAGGAGGTAAAAATGTTCTTTCGGTCTTCTGGCGCATTGTAGGGTATTTTCACCTCAAGACGCTTTTTGGTACCCAGAATTTCAAAGGTTTGGTGTCCAATCATTTGCATGCTACAGGTGAAAATGGAATGAATACCCCCAAAATCCAGGAGCGCAGACCCTAGGTGATCGATTCCCATTTCAGGATCTCTTTCCAGCATTGCCATAACGGATCTGGGTTCACTATTCAAAACGTAGCGCGACAAAGTTAAAGGATAAACGCCAATGTCATACATTCCACCTCCTCCCCATTCGGGGACATTACGCACATTTTCTGGATTGGCATTGAAGTAGCTGAAATGGCCATGAATACTCCGCACTTCTCCAAAGGCTCCTGACTGAACCTGTCTGCGCACTTCATGCCACAAGGGGTGAGATTTCACCATGAAGGCCTCTCCCACTTTTAAGTGGGGATAGTCTCCACAAAATTTTATGAATTTCTCCAGCTCAGCCAAGTTCAATGCAAAGGGCTTTTCACACAGTACATGCTTTCCTGCCTGCATGGCCTTTTGAGTCCAGGGAATATGCAAGTGATTGGGGAGAGGATTATAAATAGCGTCGATTTCTGGGTCGGCCAGGAGTTCTTCGTAGGAGCCATATACTTTGGGAATTCCCAAAGGTTCAGCAGTGGTTCTTGCCTTTTCCAGGTTCCGTGAGGCCAGGGCAATGACTTCAGAATAAGGGCCGTGTTGCATTGCGGGAATTACCCGTCTCCAGGCAATACGGGCAGCGCCTAAGACGCCCCAGCGGACTTTTTTGGACATAAAGGTTAGTTTGATGGTTTACAGTCGACGGTCCACAGTTTAATTTTATCAGACATTCTGAGTGATAATCAATTTAGATAAATACCTTATAAAAGACGACTTATTATTACTTTTTCCCAATTCCCCAATTAACTCCCTTAACTATAAAATTACACAGGTCTTTTTATGCAATCACTCCTAAATGTGAAACCCGGAAAATGAATAGAAGTACTCTCACACCTCACACCTCAAATCTTCTCCCCATAGCCTGCCCAGCAATCCAGCCTCCAGTCCATGCAGCCTGAAAATTGAAGCCCCCTGTAATTGCGTCTATATCCAACACTTCTCCAGCAAAAAATAGATTGGGAAAGCGCTTACTTTCAAAATGCTTAAAATGGATTTCCTTAAGTGCGATTCCTCCGGCCGTTACAAATTCTTCTTTAAAGGTACTTTTTCCTTTGACCTTGAGCAGACTTTTGCTCAATAGCGTCCCTAGGTGCTCGAGTTCTTTGCTAGTCAAATTACCCCATCGCTTCTCAGGGGGAATACCTGAGAAGGTTACAAGCTGTTGCCAAAGTCGATGGGGAAGGTCCAAAGAGACCGGAGAAGATAGTTGCCTGCGTGCAGATTGCTGTTTGAGTCCCTGAAGAAGCTGGGAAATGCGTTGAGCAGAGCGATTCCCCAGCCAGTTGATTTCTAATGGGAAAGTGTATTGAAGGCCGTTTAACTCGCGGGCTCCCCATGCAGAAAGTCGTAAAATTCCCGGACCACTCAGTCCCCAATGGGTAATCAGTCCCGGTCCCGCACTTTCCAACTTATTATCGGGTATCTTTACCTGAATTTCTGGTAGACTTAGCCCGGCTAAGCCAGAAATGCGGGGGTCAGAGATGTTAAATGTAAATAAAGAGGGAACGGGTGCTACCATTTCATGTCCTAATGCTTTCAATAGTTTCCACATGGCAGGGCTCCCCCCACTTGCAATCATGAGGATAGGAGCGAAAAAGGATTGGTGCTGGGTTGTCCTGACAGACCAAAGCGGATCGCTATCCGTTGGAGGAGCAACATAATTGACATTGTGTTTGGAATGAATGTGGAT
>JBCCTX010000150.1:0-18361 GCA_039197765.1 Bacteroidota bacterium | reverse complement strand
GTTGGTATACCACAAGGGAATTCCCGCTCGTACAGGGGCAGAACTCCTTAGACTATCTCAAGAGATCCAAGACAGTATAGATCGCTTCAGTCTTCCTGTACTCATTATGCATGGAACAGCTGACCGGGTTACCAATGTAGAGGGAAGCAAGTTGTTGTATGAAAAGGCACTTTCATCTGATAAGACCCTCAAGCTATACCAAGGATTTTTTCACGAAATCATGAATGAACCTGAAAAGGAAGAAGTACTTGGCGATATAATTGGATGGATCAAAGAGCGGGTATAAGGTACAAGGTATACATCCAGAGCCTGGAATTTGGCTAAAATTTCCCTATTTTCAGTTACTGAATTTTGAATTGATATATCCCTTGACTTATGAGCGTTGGTTCAGGTTAACCTGAGCAACCTATTCCCCATTTATCCTTCATATTATTTCAAATAAATGGATAGTAAATCCATGACTAATTGTCTATCCCTTGTGGTAGCATTCTGTTTTACTCTAATGGGTTGTAAAGAGTCGATTTCTCTACCCAATAAGACTGATCGACTGAAAGAAGTAGCCGTTGCGGATATTAATAATGATGGGCTACAAGACTTGTTCTTCACGGGTAACCAAACGTCCAATAAAATGTACCTCAATCCAGGAAATTTATCCTTTGAAGACGTTACACAGGAGGTGGGGCTAGCGGGAGATTCTACCTGATATACCAGGGCAACTTTTGCAGATGTGAACAATGATGGATTTATAAATTTGTATGTCTGCCGATCTGAGTTACTCGGGGATCGGGGAAATAAATTATATATCAATGGAGATGGATGGACTGATATTTAGGTAACCAATGATTATGATGAGCCTGATTTACTTTTTCTGAATAATCAACATAAAGGATTCTATTAGGTTATATGCAAAGCCACAAAACATATCTGCTAAAGGAGATGCGAATCAAGATGGCTTGGAAGATATATTCATTGGAGCTACTACTGGATTACCAGCGCAATTGTATTTACAGCAGGTCAATGGTTCTTTCATCCCCTTTACAACTCTTTGGTATTAGATAATTTGAGCCTCGCCCTACCAGCCTTGCATCTCATCTCGGGTAATAATGCGAGGATCCCTGTAAAGACGTCGAATTTCTTCAGGCGTATTGCTTTGTTTGACCAACTCAGCCCAAGGCATAAAAAAGATCCACCTAGGTTGATCAGCTAAAAGCTCCGGTGTTGGAAGCTTAGCACATTCACCTATAGCCATAGGTTTTTCTCCAACAATGGGGAGTATGTAGTTGTACCAAGAGATATCATAGCCGTTTCCATAAATATCAAATCCAAATACATCCCAGTATTCTTCCCCAGGGTTATATTCCTCAAAATCCCTGCTCAGATCCTGCATATCCCATACCCAAATTAGGTTTGTAAGGCCCTTTTCAATCGTAAAATAGTCATGTGCGAAACGGAATAATTTGGCGGTTCCATCAGGTCCAGGTCTACCCCCCCACCAAAACTTACCCTGATTCATTTCGTGAAAAGGTCTAAATAAAACTGCTACATTGCTATCTTCTAAGTCTTTAAGATATACAGCTATATCATCCATCCTTTTTTTCCAAACCATATGAAGTTCAGTACCTTCAACAAATAAGTCCTCCCATTGGGCATCGTCTAGTTGGGCATTAAGTAGCCCAGGATCCCACTCACAAGGTTCTCCTTCATCAGGAGGACATGCATGCCACATCAAATTAATTACGGCTCCATTCTTCCACTGTCTTTTTGCCTCCTGGATCATCTTCCAACGATTGTCTATGTCATCTTTCCGAAAAAGAAAGTCCCCACTCCAAAGAGCAGGGTATTTATTCGTCTCCTCTTTTATGTACTCTGTCCATTGGTTGGGGTTAGAATTAGGTTCCTTGTTATGCTGTCCTGAAAGGGTACTTTTTCCCGAAATACTATATAAAAGGTCTATGACCTTGGAAGCATTTGAGATGGGTGCAGGAGACGGAACAAAAGCAGGGGGTTCGGAATCTTTATCTGTACAACTCAGTCCAATGAACACCAATAATATTACTTTATTGAAAAATCTTAATTTGCTCATTTATACTTTTGTAAAAAGCCAAATAAAAGGTGGAGTTACCGTAGCAAGCCACGGTAACTCTTACACCCATCTAAGATACTACTACTCTTGTTTAATTACATCATCGAAATAATGCGTGGTTGGGGAACTTTTGTCTCCATTAAAATTGAAAAATACGATCAGGAGGTCATAAATATTACCCGTCGCATCGGCTGGAAAGGTAAAGGTTAATTCTTCCCACTCATTGGCAAGAGTTGTGGTTGCCTCAATTTCTACTGCATTATTATTGTCATTGGAGTCTTCCAGCTTGAAATTCACTGATTGTCCAATAGCGGGAGACCAAACTTTCATCGTGAACGTTCCTCCGTCTGTAAGGTCTATCGCTGGCTTCAAGGTATTCCGGAATGTAACACCTGCCCAAGGTTCAACTCCTACCCCTTGCACAATTTCTGATACTTTTGCAGAAGTATTGATACCTGATGCGTCAGGATTATCAATCACTTGGGAGGTAATATCACCCCCAAAAGGCTCAAATTGAGGATCATAAGCCAGATTTTCAAAATCAATTCCTGCTCCTATCAAGTTAGAGCTGACTACCCCTCTGCGAATGTCATCAAAGTAATGAGTGGTCGCTGTATTTTTATCTCCATTAAAATTGAAAAATACGATCAAGAGGTCATAAATATTACCCGTCGCATCGGCTGGAAAGGTAAAGGTTAATTCTTCCCACTCATTGGCAAGAGTTGTTATTGCCTCCACTTCTACTGCATTATTATTATCATTGGAGTCTTCCAGTTTGAAATTCACCGCTTGTCCAGCAGCAGGAGACCAAACCTTCATGGTGAATGTTCCTCCATTACTAAGATCAATTGCTGGATCTAGCTTATTTCGGAACGTAACGCCTGCCCAGGGTTCAACTCCCACCCCTTGCGTGATTTCTCCTACTTTTGTAGAGGTGTTTATACCTGACATATCTGGATTATCAATAACTGCGCTTGTTACATCTCCCCCAAATGGTTCAAACTGAGGACTATAATCAGCACTTTCAAAATCAATCCCATCGTCTTCGAGCGTAGAGCTGATAGGATTCCCACCACCACCATCGCTATCCAAAGCTATGAGTTTATAATTATCCAGATGAAATACTCCTCCTTCATTTTCCGCAAAATTCATCCCGAGTTCTCCTCGGATACCGTTTCCGGTATTATCCAAAGATCTACCTGTTTTGTTTTCGACAAGGATACTAACATGGTTCCAGCCTTGTTCAAGCTCTGAGGGGGGGATGTTTTCGTCAATGGCTCCATAGCCTTGGTTAGCCGAAAGTCCAGGGACAAGCCAAATCTTCATTCCTGACTTAGAGGCGTGAACATCTACAGACACTAAATAGGCTTTCCCTGGCTCTGTCGCCCATCCATTGTCATTAGCATCAGGCTCGTTAACAGCTTGTATGGCCCAAGGGGCAGGCTCACTAGTAGATATTCTCTGAAAATCCACTTTCAAAGCCTTTGATCCACCTGCCTCTACTTGGGTATAAATCGTATTGGCCCCCTCTCTACCTCCATACAAATCCCAGAAAGCTCCGACAGCATTCACACCTGCACCACTTTGAATTCCGTCTGTCTCCATATCACCATTATTGGTGTTGACAAGCATACATAAAGAGTTACCTACATTGGCAGGATCCTGGCAATAACAATCAGGATTTTGTTCAAATGTCTCTGGACAAGAGCTAGGAGTCGGCAATTCAGTAACTCCAACAAGCGCTGGTACATCAACCGACTTTGAAATCATGTCAGAGGTTCCATCTGCTGCCTCTACTGTTAACGTAACTTCAGCCGAATAGGCCTCACTTTGCAGTTCATAAGATACGGCCTGCTCAGATCGATCATTAAAGGTCGCAGTGGCTGGAGTAGCATTTTGTCCAAAATCCCAAGTTGCGGTAGTAAATTCCCCAACAGTGTTATTTGTAAACACTAAATCTAAAGAAGTCGTGCCTGTTGAACCACTAAAAAAGAAGTTCGCATTCAACGTAGAAGGTTCAGGCTCTGCTTCATTATCATCACAGGAACTACTAATAAGTAGTAGTACTAGGAATAATACATAAGATGTGCGAAATCGTAGTAATCTCATACATAGGTTAAATTAAAAAGTTGTGAAATAATGATACACTAAATTGCTTTAGAGGTAAGAATGGAAAGCCAGATAGAATCTCATCCCAGGAAGTTTAGTCTTCCTGAAATCAGGTTCTACACTAGATCTGACTTCTTAAATTCTATCGATTTGTATCATCACTAAGGTAGGAGGTTTCCGAATTTGATTAGGACCCTGTTCTTTACAAAAAAGAGGTGTATTGGTAACAAGGTCCTTAATTTCAGCGGATTATAGTGGAAGAATACGGGAAGCCAATGGGGAGGAATGGGGAAATAAAAATCTAAATTGATATTCTTATGGCTCATTAGACTCATCTTCAACAACATAATCTCGTGGGTTAACCCCAAATTCTTTTTTAAACTGATACCGAAAAGATTTCAGGTCTAAATAACCAACCATATAGGTTATTTCAGAAACGTTATATTGCCTAGTTTTCAATAACTGAATAGCGCGCTGTAACCTAATTCCCCTGATTAAATTGATAGGAGATTGCCCTGTAAGTGCCTTTAATTTTCGGTACAGTTGCATACGGCTAATTTGAGCTTCATGAGCTAAACGATCTACATTGAATTCTGGATTATCAATATTCTGCTCAATTACTTTTTTGATCTGTGAGAGGAATTTTTCATCTAGCGAGTTCATAACCACTCCAGAAGGACTCAAATCGTAGTTTCGGGCAAATTTTTCTTTTAGTTGCTCTCTAGATTCAAGTAAATTCTTTATCCTAACTTCCAACAAATGTATATTGAAGGGTTTGGTAATATAGTCATCTGCCCCTTTCTCTAATCCATCAATTTTAAAAATTAGGGAGGTCCTGGCTGTGAGCAAAATAACCGGTATGTGGCTAGTTTCGATATGAGATTTAATTTGCCTACACATTTCAATTCCATCCATTTTAGGCATAGAGATATCTGCAATAATCAAATCAGGGGACTCCTTCAAGGCCTTTTCCAGTCCATTCTGTCCATCATCGGATTCTATGATTTTATAGCTATGCTCAAGGCTTTCTTTTATATATTCTCTAATTTCTACGTTATCCTCTACTAATAAAACTACATGAGCATCCTTACTAAATTTACCGCTTGGTTGATTTTTTGAATTAATTTTGTTAGGCCCCTCTTCTGAAAATTGGAGGTAATTGTGAATACTTTCACTATCCGTAAATGCCCTTAGTTTTTCATCTTCCCCAAAATGAGCAGCCCCCATAGGCAATTGTACGAAGAAAGTACTTCCTTTTTGAGGATGATTATTTGCCACCCACACTTTACCCTTGTGAGCTTCCACAATGGACCGAACCAAGGCCAGACCTAAACCCGACCCCTCAACTCGTGTATCTCCTAGATTTTCTTCTAATTGGAAAAATCGTTCGAATATTCTTTCCTTCTGTGATTCTGGTATCCCTATACCTGAATCGCAAACAGCAATTGTCAGTGCACATTCATCATGTGAAAGAATCACCTGAATTTGACCTTTTTCAGGCGTAAACTTGAAGGCATTTGCCAAAAGGTTGAAAAATACCTTTTCCATCTCTTCTCTATCAAACCAAACCATTATTTGGTCATTTTTAGCAGTAAAACCCAGTGCTATTTTTCTCTCATCAGCAAGACCTTTAAAAGACAACGCAATCTCATTAGCAAACTTCACTATGTCCCCTTCAATCACTTTTAACTTCATTAATCCTGCTTCACTTTTTCGAAAATCAAGCAACTGATTAATCATGTGTAATAATCTATTTGCACTGTTAAGCATCCGTAACAGGGTACGGTGTGTACTTTTTTCAGCCCCTTGCTCTTTAATAAGCTGTTCTAATGGGCTGATTAACAGGGTTAAGGGAGTTCTCAATTCATGTGAAACATTTGTAAAAAACCTAAGTTTCATTTGGTTGACCTCATTTTGTTTACTTCGCTCCGCCTTTTCTAACTGCAAACGATACCTAAATTCTGAACGGAGGGTCAAGACTTTAAAAATACCGTACAATAAAGCCGCTAATAGAAAGGCATAGATTAAAAATGCCCAAGTCGTCAACCAAAAAGGAGGAGAAATAATCAATGTAACCGATTGGGGGTCGCTCCATCTTCCTCCTAAATTGGCTGCTTTAACTTTAAACTGAAATGTCCTGTGAGGAAGGTTGGTAAAATGGGCAATCCGCTCTTTGGCATCGGTATAAATCCAATCCTCACTGAGTCCTTCAAGTTTGTATGCGAATCTTACATTTTGGGGCGTGTTGGTTTGTAGGGCGATAAATTCAAAGGATATGACATCATTTTTGTACGCTAGAGAAATCGTATCCGTTTCGTTTATATGTTTTGGTAGAACTACTGAGCCATCATAGCTTTTACCGACTGGAACGGATTGATTGAAAAGTCGAAAATCAACAAGTGCAACTTCAGGCCTTAGGGGAACACTTTGACTCAAATCATTTGGAGAAAAATAGTAAAGGCCTTCTACATTGCCGAATATAAGCTCACCACTTTCAAGTAATAAACTGGCATCTCCTACCAGAGAATTATTTACAGAAAAAGATCTCACTTGAGAAGTGGACGTATCAAATAGTACCTGACAAAATTCACCATTACTGGCAAACCAAATGTAATCTTCTTTATCTTGAATTATCGACCTAATAGGCCGGGTAGAAGTAGAAGGTTGACCATAGCGTATTCCTATATTCAAGAAAACAACTGAATCTTTCCATAAGTCAATCAATGCCAAACCGCCTTCTGTTCCTATGTATAGCTTTCTGGAAGCTATCTCCCGGATGGGCCGATATATAGAATTGATGAAGTTCTGTTTGCCTCCTTCCTCATGTTCATTAAAATCAAAATGTTTTACCAAATGTAAAGAGTCATTTTTGTTCTCCCACTTTAATTTTAGCAATCCCCCTCCCCCGGTTCCTATCCATAAGAAATGCTCCCCCTCTTCCAAGGTCTCATTTAGGCAATAGATAGGGTATTTGTTCAATTCCTTTGGTAAATCGTAATGGACAAAGCTATTTGTTTGGGGATCGTAACGGCCGATCCCTTTATCCCAATACCCAAACCAAATTCCTCCATCTACACTTTCATATAGCGCCATTACATAGTCGTTAACCTCATGGGAATTCTTTGTATATTGCTCAAGATCAATTAGTAAGGTATCTTTCGGGGGTATGGATGATTCCTTGATTCTTATAATTCCCGCTCCCTCTGTACTCATCCAAATATCGCCCTGTTTTGAAACGATGATATCTGAAACGAAACCAGAAAGATCCTCTGCAAGTTTCGTTTTCATAGAATAGCAGGAACAAGGTTGTCTATTTGGGACACCTTTATCTGCTTGGATAAAACAGAGGCCTGTCCCATTGGTCCCAACCCAATATCCATCTCTTTTATATGCTGGGGCGAAACTCGTTGTAAAACTAACTTGCTTCTTTCCTTCTTTAATTTGAATCCTTCCTACAGCCTCTTTGGCAAAATTGATTCTATTGGTTCCTCCATCAGTATTTATCCACAAAAACTTATTATTATCGAGAAATAATGAGTTGACAACGTTATTTTTAATTGAGTTACCACTAATCTCATCATGAAAGAAATGCAGGACTTTATTCTCCTCCAAGTCTAACAGGTTCAACCCATTAAAGGTAGCTATCCATAATCGTTTGGTTTGTGTGTCTTCTACAATATCCGATACCGAATTATGGCTCAAGCGCATGTTTTTTTCTTTCTGCGTATCGAATGATTCGAGTTGGAATTGGGATACATTATGCGGGTTATAGGTCACCTTCTTCAAGCCCATTTTCGTACTGACCCATAACGTATGGGGGAATAATTTGGAAGGAACAATCTTATAAATAAAATTATGACGCAAATACTCAGGGCTTGAAGAGGAAATATCTATAGGCGCCATATTATAAAAAGTAAAAGAATCAAGTTTCCCTTTTTTTCCTTTTACCAATCTACCTAAGCCCTGCTCTCCTCCTACCCAAAACAATCCTTCCTCTGATTGTGCACTTGAAAAGAAACGTTGTGTTTTACTCTCATTGTCTTGAAAAGGAGCTTCAAAAGCCAAATACTCTCTTTTATCCGGGTCAAAACAACTTAAGCCTTCATCTGTCCCAATCCAAAGTAATTGATCCCTATCTGCCCCAATTGACAGAACATTGTTGCTCCTAAGACTTAGGTCTGCTTGTAGATCTTTTTGAAATTGAATGAAGCTATTCTTTTCCCGATCGTATAGATAAAAACCCGAATAATTACTACCTACCCAGAGTCTATTTTTATCATCTTCAAAAAGACAAATCAATTGGTCACTTTTCAATCCATTGGAGAAACTGAGATCTTGGCACAGGTTTTCGTTATTATACCCATCAAATTTCCACAATCCTTTCCAGCTAGCCATCCAGATAAACCCCTGGAAGTCTTGTAGCATACTATTGATCTCCCAATCGAACCCTCTAACTTCAACAGGTAAATCTTCAAAAATAAACTTGGAGCTTTGTGAATACTGGAAGCTAAAACAACCTATCGAAAAAATAAAGAAAACAAATAATCGATGGAAGTTTGACATAAGGAAGTCCTATTTCAAAAAGCAAGAATTTAAAAAGATTACTTACTCTAGGTCTAAGCCTAAAGATAATCAATCCTTGCCACTATTTAGTCTGTCCAGATAGTGTTAGGGTGAAAAAAATAATACCATGATCTTCTGTATGGGAGTAACTACGTTGATCCTCAAAAGGGGGATATAGGCACAAAGCTTGGAAGGGTCCTCGCTACATTCACCTTTTTTGATTGGAGCTTTTTGCTTGAAATATGTTTCGCAAAGGCTCCAATCAAAAAGGGTAAAACCTAAACGGTTTTACCCTTCAAAGCTTTGCGGAGGAAGAGGGATTCGAACCCCCGGTACCTCTCGGTACAACGGTTTTCAAGACCGCCGCATTCGACCACTCTGCCATTCCTCCGGCGTGAAATTACGACGACTTTTTAATAAAAAAAATTTCCCCAAAACCTGAATCCAATTTTTGGGGTATTTTTTTAAACGGCATGTCTAAAACTGTTGATCCCGATCATGGTGTAGCCACCTGCCTGCATGAGCAAAAAGGGGATAATGCTAATATCCTGGAAATGGATGGCCAGATATACCCCAAAACAAAAGTAAAGTGCCATAAGCAACTCGAGAAATACGGTGGGTTTAATGGATTTACTCAAATAAGTTCTCTTCCGCCAAGAGTCCTGCTTCTGGCTGAGGGCGTATTTAGGGGTTCTGATAAACGGGGTACGCTTTCCCCAGAATCCTTGAAGCACTGCAATCGAATTATGGAGAGACAAGCCCATTGAAAAAGCCAAAAACGGCACAAAATTTAAGGCAAAACGCTTGATTCCTTTATAAACAGAGCCTTCACGATGAATGAAGGTCAAAATATAGAGACAACACAAAACCACGAACGATAGTAGGAGAAACCCTACTGGGACCAATAGGAAATCGACTTTTCCGTTGAGCAGTTCGTGCTTGATGTAGACCAGAGGCACACTGGTAGCACCTAGCAACAACACCAGAATAAAAACGGAGCTGGAAAGTAAGTGCATACTTCCATGAAGCTTTCTCCCAAGAGAAATATCTGATTGCCAAAGGGTTCGGAGAATCTTTCTAGCTACCTCTGCTCCTCCCTTCATCCATCGATACTGCTGGGATTTAATCCCACCCATTTCGGCAGGTAATTCTGCCGGAGCCTCCACATTGTCAACGTAGCGAAACTTCCATCCCTTCAACTGCGCTCGATAGCTCAAATCTAAATCTTCCGTCAAGGTATCGTGCTCCCAGCCTCCTGCATCCTGGATGCAAGCTTTTCGCCAAATCCCAGCGGTCCCGTTGAAATTCATATAAAATCCACCCAAATCTCGGCTTCGCTGCTCAACCGTAAAGTGTGCATCCAAGTGAAAGGCTTGTACTTCTGTAAAAAGGGAATAATCCTGATTGATATGCTGCCATCTCGCTTGTACAACTCCTACCTCCTCATGAGCAAAATAGGGTAGAATGGCGCGAATAAAGCTGGGTTGGGGTACAAAATCTGCATCGAAAATAGCGATAAATTCTCCTGTAGCAGATGCCAAGCCATATTCCAAGGCCCCAGCTTTAAACCCTACCCTATCGGGTCTTCGGATATGGTGGATTGCAATGCCACGTCCTGCTATTTCCTCCACTTTGGCAGCAATCATGCCAACCGTTTCATCCGTTGAGTCGTCTAATACCTGTATTTCAAAGGAATCTTTGGGGTAATCCATCGCTGCTACTGCCTCTAACAATCGGTCCACGACGTACTTTTCATTGTAAATCGGGAGTTGTATGGTCACTTTGGGCACTCCCTCTTGGCCGTCCAAGGGCGGAAGTGGCTTGTGCTTTTTATCCAGACGCCAGTATGTGTAAACCAAATGAAATTGCCCTACACCATAAATGACAATTAGGGTTAACGCGATAAGGTATACCCCGAGAACTACATACAGAAATATAGAGGTGAGAACACTCACAGCAATTTGAATATGGTAAATAAAATTTTATGTGCTGCCAAAACTGTTCCTTTTACCGTTCCACTTACCTTAGATACGCCAATTCTAGGTCTGTATTTCACAGGTAATTCCCGGTTTCTAAACTTCAACTTCGCTGCCTTTACTTGCATCTCCACTGTCCAACCAAAGTCTCGATCCTGCATATCCAGTTGGAGTAATTTTTCATATCTTATGGCTCGGAAAGGGCCCAAATCTGTAAATTTCTCCCCATAAATCCATCGAATAAGCGTGGTGGCCAACCAGTTGCCAAAGATTTGAGGAATCGTCAGAGAGCCCGGGATTCTCTCTCCCCTTACCCGAGAACCTATCACCATATCATATCCTTCCTCCGTGATGGGTTGAATAAGGTAGGGTAACTCTTCAGGATAGTCAGAATAGTCCCCATCCATAAACACAACAATATCTGGTATCTCTTCTACCGGTTTTTCCCCTAAATAGTTTATTCCCTTTAAACAAGCGCTTCCGTACCCTTTTTGTTTTTCCGTCAAAACAGTGGCACCAGCTATACGTGCATTTTCTGCCGTCTGATCTGTAGATCCATTATCCACTACAATTACTTCCCGCACTTCCTTAGGAATATCTCTCAAAACGGAAGAAATAGATTTCTCTTCGTTCAATGCGGGAATGATCACATCTACTACAGCACTCCTATCCATACTTAACAAAAATTCCCTCCAAAATTAGGGAAATAAATTTGTATGAATAGCTTTTTTTCGTAAGCTGTGCGACATTAGCGATCATAAATTTTCACCACGAACAGCCATTCAGCCGCGAAAATCTCCCGATCACAACCCTTTGTAAGAGAAAAGCGCAAATAGGTTGGCATCACCTAACAGAATTAACGTAACTTTCAATTCGAAAATATTATATAAAATGGACAAAACATCAACACAAATTGTTCCTCAGACTTTTCCTTTAATGGAGATGGAAGGAATTGTCCAGCATTATGCCTGGGGTGGAGATGCTTTTATCCCACAATTACTGAAGATCCGGAATCCTGAAAACAAGCCATTTGCTGAACTATGGATGGGAGCCCACCCGAAGGCTCCTGCCCAAGTGAAAATAAATGGAGAGTCCATGGGATTAGATGATTTCATTCAGCTCAACCCTTTTCAAGCCTTAGGGCAAGTCATTGCTGATAAATTTAGTCAGCGTTTGCCCTACTTATTTAAAGTACTTGACGTTAAGCAAATGCTTTCTATCCAGGTACACCCTACAAAGGAAGAAGCTGAAAAGGGATTTCAGCAGGAAAACGAATGGGGTATTCCCCTTACTGCCAAACATAGAAATTACCGAGACGACAACCATAAGCCCGAGATTATGGTTGCGCTTTCTGACTTTTGGCTCCTACATGGGTTCCGACCAGTCGCATATATTCAACGCTTAATTGACAACACGCCTGAATTCCAGGTGCTTAAGCCTTGGATTACTACAGGAAGCTTATTTATGCTGTATAAGCATATTATGGAGCTGCCTCAGGTAGAGGTCAATGAAATCCTCCGTCCATTAATTCAACGAATAGTTCCCCTTTATCAAGAGAATAAAATACCTAAAGATCATCCTGAGTTCTGGACTGCAAGGGCTGCATTGAATAGCTCTTTGAAAGAAGGAGATCTCGACCGAGGGATATTCTCCATTTTCTTCTTCAATCTTTGTAACCTCAAAGAGGGAGAGGGTATTTTTCAAGATGCTGGTATCCCTCACGCCTATTTAGAAGGCGTAAACATTGAGTTAATGGCGAATTCCGACAATGTCTTGAGAGGTGGACTTACCCCTAAGCACATCGATGTACCCGAATTGCTTAAACACACGCGCTTTGAATCAGTAGAACCCAATGTCTTAAAAGGAATTTATACCTCATACACAGAAAAAGTATACAAAAGCTCTGTAGACGACTTTGAATTGAGCCACATCCAAGTTACCCCTCACAGAGCTCACCAGCAAGCCTTCCCTCATTCCATGGAAATTCTCATTCTTGTAGAAGGAGAAGTGCTGGTAACTTCAGAACAAGCAGAATTTATGCTCTCACCAGGGGGAATTTTTGTCGCGCCAGCAGATATTCTCTATCAAATTAAGGCAAACCATTCTGCCTCCCTTTATAAGGCTACTGTTCCCATCAAACAGTAGGTGTATACATAAAAACAAACTCCTTAGCTCTTTAGCTGTATCGTAGCAAAGCCTTTATCACTGCTCATGTTGAGAGAGTAAATCTCTGTTGTTTCATGCTAAACTTAGTGTACGATACATGCAGCTAACTACGTATTCACGAACATTGCAGTGGATGATTCCCACACTTATTGGGATGATTCTTACCTTTTGGGTTATTTCCTTTCGTCCTCTCCCACAAGAACACCTACTCACGGTCGAAAGCGATTCTCTTTCTAATTGGTTTTTCAGAATTGAGGAAAAAAGGGCCTTTGCGTCTTTTACCCCTCCCAACTCCCTTGATAAGTGGAAAACCTGGGAACAAAAGAAACACCACCTGCTTGAGCCTTCTCAAATCATGGAGTTGAACTTAACTCCAGGCACCTATAAATGGTATGCGAGCATTCCCTATAAAATTATCCGGAGTGGATCTATCCAAATAAGAGGAGAAGGCCCATCTCCTAGGATCCATATCGACACCAGCGAAGTTCTGTATGACTATCGGGAGAAAATCCAAGGGGCATATCATATGTACTGCTCCATGAAACAATTGAATGAGCAAAGCCTACAGATCCGAGATACCCTATTCACCCAAATTATTCATGTTGAAAAGCCCCAGAATGGTGATTACCAGATGGTACAAATGGAAAATCGGTTAATCCCCCTCGCCGCCCAATACACATTTGATCATCGCGATGGGCCTATCGACATGGTAACGGGTCGCTTTATTCCCAACAAAGAGGAACTCAAAATTCGTATTACAACCAAGGAGCAAATTACTCCTTATCGTACCTGTTTTTGCAAAGGGAAAAAGATTGAGGTATACGAGGCAGGTTTTGCCCAATCTGTAAAATAAGGAAAAGGGAGCTTGAGTAACTTGAATCTAATTGCTTATCTTCAGGTAAGACTCAAATACCTAATGCTCTCTTTATGGATACCTGGCGAACTCCTTTTCTCTTTTTTCTGCTCATATTAGGCTTTCAAATTTCATATTGTCAGTCCCTGGATGTAAGTGATACCCAACGCTACTTAGTTCGTGAGGATGGTACACCTTTCTTTTACCTAGGAGATACAGCTTGGGAATTATTCCATAGACTTTCAGCTGAAGAAGCAGAAAAATACCTACGCAATAGAGCTGCTAAGGGCTTTACGGTAATTCAGGCTGTTGTCCTTGCACAATTGGGGGGACTGGCCGCACCCAATGCCAATGGAGACCTTCCACTCGAATTTGGAGACCCGACAAAACCCATTGAAGCCTATTTTGAACATGTGGATTCCATTGTTCGCATGGCCAATGATCTGGGGCTATTCATTGGGATGCTTCCTACCTGGGGTTCGTATTGGAGCCAGACGAATGGAAATAATGCCATTTTCACTACCGAGTCTGCCTACACATTTGGAAAATATGTCGGTCAACGCTACAAAGAAGATCAAGTAATCTGGATACTAGGCGGAGATGAGAATATTCAAACAAGTAAGGAACGCGCACTGATAGAGGCAATGGCCAAAGGAATTCAGGAAGGAGATGGAGGTAAGCATCTAATGACCTTCCATCCACGCGGTCCAGGGCGGTCTTCAGATTATTTTCATACAGCTGAATGGTTAGATTTTCATATGTACCAGTCGTCCCATGGAAGTAGAGATCACGATAATGGCTTATTCGCGGAACATGATTATCAACTCCCCAATCCCAAGCCTACCTTGGATGGAGAACCTCGGTATGAATTAATCCCAGTAGGATTTTATTTCAAGGAAGCGAGCCCCTCTCGGCTATTCGATGACTATGACACAAGGCAAGCAGCATACTGGTCTATACTTGCGGGAGCTTGTGGTCATACCTATGGCCACAACAGTATTTGGCAGATGTATAGTCCTGACAAAGACCCTGTAATAGGAGCCATAGTCCCTTGGAATTGGGCCTTAGATAATCCCGGTGCGTTTCAGATGGGTCACCTGAGGAAGCTCTTTGAAAAAAGGCCTTTTCATAAACTCATTCCAAATACCTCCATCCTACTTGGAGGTCCCACTTCAGGTGGGGCGAAAATAAGAGTCGCTGTGGCAGAGGATTCTTCTTTTGCCATCGTATATTCTCCTCGTGGAGCGCCCTTTACCATCGAGCAGAACGTCATCAAAGGAACTAAGTTGAAAGCTATTTGGTACGATCCGCGCTATGGTATTCCCCATCCCACCCATACGGGAAATACGCATGCAATCCAGACCTATACCCCACCCTCAAAGGGTAGAGGAAATGACTGGATTCTCATCCTAGAAGATGCAGAAGCAGGATTTGAATTGCCCTATTAGGATACATTCAATTTCCAATCGCACCTCAATCCCAGTCAAGGTATTAATTCAGCCAAATACCTTATACCCAATACCCTTTTTCCACATATCTCATTCCCCCATTAACCCATACACCTATTCCTTCCCTGTCACACTTGCCCTCCCTCCCGTGTTATGCTCTTAAAACGGGAATCATGACTTACACACTGATAGATACAGATCAACATGTCCCATCTAGCGGAAGAAAGGACACTTCCCAAGACTGGGCCCTACTAGATGCCTATTCACAGGCTGTGATCCAGGCTACGGAACGCGTAAGCCCTTCAGTAGTCCATATTGGAGTCAAAACACGCAAGAAAAAACGTGGAAGAGACCAAGGTAGCGGATCAGGGTTCATCCTGTCCTCAGACGGATTTATTTGTACCAATAGCCATGTGGTCAATCAGGCACAGAAAATTGAGGTTACGCTCCTAAATGGTGAAAGCTTCCAGGCAGAAAAGGTAGGAGAAGACCCAGCCACTGATTTGGCTGTATTGAAAATTCCCAAGTCCCAACTACCTTCGGTAAATCTAGGAGACTCTCAAAAGGTTCGTGTAGGTCAATTAGCCATTGCCATTGGCAATCCCTTAGGCTTTGAGCATACCGTAACGGCAGGTGTAGTAAGTGCACTAGGTAGATCCCTACGCTCCCAAACCGGCAGACTGATTGACAATATTCTCCAAACTGATGCAGCCTTGAACCCCGGAAACTCTGGTGGTCCCTTGATCAATAGTTTAGGGGAAGTCATTGGCGTGAATACAGCTGTAATTCTTCCCGCTCAAGGCCTATGTTTTGCCATCGCAGCGAGTACTACCCAGTATGTAGTAAGCAAATTGATAACCTCTGGTAAAGTAAAACGCGCCTATATTGGAGTGGGCGGACAACAGGTAAAACTTCCTCAACGGATTCAAAATGCCCTGAAACTCGATCAGAAGACGGCTGTACAAATCATGACGGTAGAACCAGATGGACCTGCAAATAACATTGCCCTACAAAAAGGAGATGTGATTCTATATTTGAATGATGCAGCCATCCACTCAATCGATGACTTACACAGGCTACTACATGAGGAGCGAATCGGTAAGGGACAAGAATTGACGATTCTTCGCAGTGGACAGGTCAAAAAAGTGAATATAATACCAGGAGAACTAGAGTAGGGTTTTGAGGTACACCCATTTAGGGTTCTAGTATTGCTTATAGAATAGTCACCATCCACTCAGAATCCTAATCTCATAACGCTAGAGGCTCAATAAAATATCTACTGCTGTTAACTTTTTTCCTTTTTCAACTTGCTTTTTATTTTAGCTATGCTAAATTTCATAGCATGGATGAAAACACCCTCTATCTCCTCGCCTTGAGTCTGGTAAAAGGCCTTGGTCCAGTCCATATCAAGAACCTCATTGCTTATTCTGGCTCCCCTCAGGCAGTATTTTCTGCTCCAAAAGGAAAATTATTGAAAATACCGACAATAGGAGAGCATTTTATCGACTTAGTGCAGGGAGCCGATACGCTGAAGGAAGCCGAACAGATCTATCATACTTGTTGCAAAGCCGATATCTCCCTTATTCCCTATACCTCCCCAGATTATCCTCATTCTCTGAAATTTATCCACCAAGCCCCTATCATACTGTACAAAAAGGGGAAATTTGACCTAAACTCCCAGCCTGCAATTGCCATTGTAGGGACCCGGAAAGCCACAAATGGGGGCTTGGATATCGCAGAGGACTTTGCCTCCTTTTTTGCCAAACAGCACATCAATGTGATAAGTGGTTTGGCTTATGGTATAGACATTATGGCTCACAAAGCGGCCTTACAAGCACAAGGAGTCACCACAGCTGTATTGGGACACGGCCTAGATCGAGTCTATCCATGGGTTCATGCGGCCAAGGCTCGTGAAATCATCCAATCGGGCGCTTTACTGAGTGAATATCCTCCAGGAATAGGGCCTGATCCAGCACACTTTCCAGCGAGAAACCGCATTGTAGCGGGTATGGCAAAAGCCATAATCGTCATAGAAGCAGGAGAGCGAGGGGGTGCCCTTATCACTGCTCGAATGGCCTTTGACCAGAATCGAGAAGTATATGCAGTTCCCGGCCGGATCAAAGATCCTCGATCCGTAGGATGTAATAACCTAATCCGCGACCAAATCGCCAAACTGGTAACCCATCCCCAGGAAGTACTCGATGATTTAGAAATACAATGGTCTCCAGAAAATGCCTCTCCCCCCCTTCAACTCGAACTTCCACTGCCCGAGCACCTAAGTTCTGAAGAGAGTAAAGTTCTCAATATCCTCAACCAAGGCGAAACCCAGGTAGATCGCCTAACCAAACAGACAGGAATTCCCCTCAAAAACCTACACCCCTTATTGTTGACGATGGAATTTAAGGGCTTGATTGTACAGTCGCCTGGAAAGAAGTTTCGCAGGAGGTAAAGGGAAAGTGGCCCGTGGTAAGGTAGTCGGTAGTCCGTAGTAACTTTTGATAGGGTTGTCCATAGTTAAATAGTCCATAGTCCACGGTAACCTTAGATAAGAGATCAAAGTACACTCATACCTCATACCTCATACCCTACTCTGTCTTCAACGCCTCAACAGGATCGCTAAGAGCTGATTTCAACGATTGATAGCTCAGCGTGAGTAAAGCCACCAAACTCACCAATAATCCAGCCTTGACAAAGACCATCACTCCGATTTCAGTTCGGTACTCAAAGCCTTCGAGCCAGCGATACATTCCATACGCGGCCAAGGGAAAGCCTAGCAAAAAGGCCCAAATCAACAAACTCCCATATTCCTTGTACATTAAGCCCATAATCTGCTGAACAGATGCTCCTAGTACTTTTCTGATACCCATTTCTTTGTGGCGCTGCTCACCTGCAAAAGCCGAAAGTCCTAAGAGTCCTAGGCAGGCAATGGAGATAGCGATCCCAGAAAAGATGCCAAAAAGCTTTCCAAAACGCAGTTCAGATGTGTAGAGTCGATCGAAGCGCTCGTCCATAAAAGAATACTCAAAGGGATGCCCTGCTAGAAACGTATCCCACTTCATTCTCAAAGCCTCTATTGCTTGGCTTTCTGAACCAGGGTGCAGACGGAAAGACATCATCCCCCTACTAGAACCTAAATGAAGCAACATGGGATTTACAGTGCTTC
>JBCCTX010000149.1:0-18386 GCA_039197765.1 Bacteroidota bacterium | reverse complement strand
TAAGTCAGTCCATCATCACTTGGTATTTACACATCCTATTATGTTGAAAAATTACCTGCTTATCACTTGGAGGACCATGCTTCGCAATCCCTTTTATGCTGTATTAAATATACTAGGGCTGGCAATCTGTGTAGCTGCAACCCTTTGTATCGCCTTATACATACATTTTGAGTTAGGATATGACAGTTTTCACGAAAAAGGGGAGCGAATATACCGTTTAGAGACGAGAAAAATTCATACTCGGGAGCGGGTTCTGGATGTCGACTGGTGGGCTGTTCCGGGGAATCTTGGCCCTATTATTTTGCAGGAATATCCAGGTGTTGAGGCCCTGACAAGAATTTATTCTTTTTCTCCTGGGGCAGCTGCAAAACTAGAAAATGAGGATCGGGAATATTCTTCTGAGTATTTGTATGTAGTAGATTCATCTGTTTTAGATATTTTTACCCTCAACCTGCTGTATGGCGACCTGAATACTGCGTTGAAGGGACCGGGGAAAGTACTCCTCTCTGAGAGCCTATCCCATAGGATTTTCAGCGAAGAGAACCCCATTGGAAAGGTAGTTGTGTGTAAAGCTCCAGGCAATCACATAGCTGGAGAAAAAGGAATCCCTCTTCAAGTAACAGGGGTCTATGAAGACTTCCCTAGGAATACGCACTGGTTAGCAGATGGGTTAATTTCAGCAGAAACAGACCCAGAACTTCCCAATGCCTATTTCAATTCCTTTGGGTATCCTACCTATATCCTTCCCCGAACGGGAGTTGATCTCCAATCCTTAGTTGAGAAATTTTCCAGTATCTACGAAAGACATCTGGACAAGGAACGCGAACCTGTCCTAGTAAAAGCGGAGCATGTCTTAGTGCCCCTTGAGCGTATCCATATGGAAGAGACCAATGGAGAATCTTATTTGTTTATTTTTGGTACCATTGGTTTCCTTATTTTGGCTATCGCAATTATTAGCTATGTGAATTTGACCATTGCCAAACGAACTCAAAGGGCTAAAGAGATAGGAGTGAGAAAAGTCCTGGGTTCTAACAGGAAAGAGTTGATTGGACAGTTCCTAGTTGAATCCCTAACAATTGCTTGTATTTCCACACTGTTGGGTATTATATGTGTTAGCCTTGGGATAGAATTCATCAATTCCCTTTTGTCTATTCATTTAGATGCTGGAAAACTCCTTCAACCCAACCTAATCTTAATCATTGGGGCTATCTTCCTGGCAGTCGGGATTGGGGGAGGAATTCATCCCGCTTATTTTCTTTCTTCTTTTTCTGTAACGGATGAACTGAAAGGGCAAAATGGGAGTAGTGGAAACCAAAATTCCCTTCGGCGCATGCTCATAGGCATTCAGTTCGCCATTGTGATTTTCGTACTGGTTAGCACAGGGATGGTTTATGAGCAGCTTTCCTATATTCAACATAAGCATTTAGGCTTTGATAAAAATCATGTGGTAAGGATGGCTCTTCCAGTTAACATTAAGCATCGGCAGGTTGCTGAATTTCAAACCACTCTTCAAAGTCATCCTTCGATTCAATCCACATGTCAGGCAAATTTTCTTCCTGGAACGGGAAATATGGTGAGAAGTCCGATCAGTGTAGAGACGCCTGAGGGACCCGTTCAGCAATATGTCAGAAGGGGAAGGATTGGTACAGACTATTTTGAAAGTATGGATATTGCTTTGACCTTGGGTCGTAACTTTTCTTCAGACCACCCCACTGATTCGGTTCAAAGTGCAATTATCAATAAAAGATTAGCCGGTGAGTTTGACTTGGAAGATCCTATTGGAACCAAGATACGGTTAGGGGACAAAAATAATCCAAATTATTTATTGGTTGTAGGTGTGATCGAAGACGTACACGAAAGCGCGCTTCACGAACCTATACAACCTCAACTCTACCGTTTGGGAGACCCCTTGATGCCTTATGTGTTGGTTAGGCTAGGGAAAAATCCTCATGAAGGCCTTGAGGTATTGGAAGAAGCATGGATAGAGGCTTTTCCAGAGGCACCGTTCGAGTTTCGATTTGTAGACGAAATAATTCAGGAAGAATACCTCGCAGATAAACTACGGGGAAAAATATTTCTATTGTTCTCGCTCTTGACTGTTTTCTTGTCGTTTCTAGGCCTTTTTGGCCTAGCCTCCTACCTATCTCAACAGCGTATTAAGGAAATTGGGATTCGCAGAGTCTTAGGGGCAAATCTTTTGAATGTAATGGTGGTTCTTACCAAAGGATTTCTGCTAACCTTACTCGCAGCATCACTACCTGCATTTGCTGGGGCTTGGTTTTTTTCGCGCGACTGGCTGGCAAATTTTTCTTTTCAGGCAGAGATGAATTATTTTCTGTATGTACAAGTTTTAATAGCCATCCTTATGCTAGTCCTTGTTACTGTGGGAATACACGCATGGCGTACTTCTCGGATCAACCCCATTCAAGCCTTAAAGGCAGATTGAGAAGTTGAGGATTAAGATTATCCCCATAGCTGGTAAGCTTGCAAGGCAGCTAAGAGAAAAAAGATTGATCCTATAATCTTATTCATCCCTTGGGCTACCCTACCCATTCGTCTTTCAATAAACAGGCTAAAATAGACGAAGACCAGTAGGGCTAAAATCTTTCCTATACCAACCCCTATTAGAAATTCTGGAAAGACTTCGGGATGTACTTCTAGCATTTGGTGAGAAGAAAAGTAGGTTACTATAAATAGCCAAAAGGGAATTGCCTGAGGATTGATTAAGCTTAGGAAGGCTCCTCTTCCAAAATCAGAAACCTTGAAAGGTAGTTTTCTCTTGGGTTTATCTCCTGAAGCCTGGCGTTTGAAGAAGAAAAAGAGCCCTAAGAGGAAAAATACGGCCAGAACAGCACCCTTTATATAAGGATTTGAGTCCAGACTATCTGTAATAATCATGGCACACTGGATGGCGATTAAAGCATGGACCATCTCTAACAGCGTTGCACCTAGGGAAAGCATGGTTCCCGCTTTTGGGGATTTGCGCAACGTAGTTTCAATAACGTTGAGGTTAACCAGACCAAAGGGAAGGGCGCCTAAGAAACTGGCAATTGCGACTAAAAAAATCACATATAGAGACGAATGCTCCATCCGTTTTGTGTTGGGTTCACAGTAAATTTATAATTTTATGGGCTAATTGAAAGAAACATGACTCAGGATCAGCTTAAGGAATTGCAGGAAAGAAAGGTAGCATTGCGCAAGTATTTATCCATAGATGAAAAACTAGCAACCATTGAAGAGAAAGAAGCCATAACCCATCAGCCGGATTTTTGGGAGTCCCCGGATGAGGCCCAGAAAGTATTAAAAGAAATAAGTGGATTGAAGGTATGGACCTCAGCCTTTGAAAAGGCAGAAGAAAAAGTCGGAGAGTTGGAAGTCTTCAATGAGTTCTTTCAGGCGGGTGAGAGTACAGAAGAAGAAGTAGAAAATGCATACCATGGCGCCAAAACGGCCATCGAAGACCTCGAACTGAAAAATATGCTCTCTGGGGAGGAAGACAGACTCGATTGCATCCTTCGAATTAATGCAGGGGCGGGTGGAACAGAAAGCCAAGATTGGGTGTCTATGCTCAAGCGTATGTATGTTATGTATGCGGAGAAGCATGGATATAAATGGGCCTTAGTCGATGAGGTAGACGGAGAAACAGCAGGAATCAAGAGTACCACCATGGAAATTGAGGGTCAGTTTGCCTATGGCTATCTAAAAGGTGAATCGGGTGTCCATCGGCTCGTGCGAATCAGCCCCTTTGATTCTAATGCCAAACGCCATACCTCATTTGCCTCTGTCTTTGTAGATCCAAAAGTTGATGATAGCATAGAAATCGAAATCAATCCCGCCGATGTGGAATTGCATACTCACCATTCAAGTGGAAAAGGGGGACAAAATGTAAATAAGGTGGAAACGGCCGTTCGCCTGACCCACATTCCTACCGGAATCATCGTCGATTGCCAACAGGAGCGTACCCAACTGCGCAATCGGGAGAAGGCGATGGAAATGTTGAAGGGGCGCCTGTATAAACTAGAATTGGAAAAGCGCGAAGCCGAGCGCGCAGAGGTAGAGGGAAGCAAGAAAAAAATTGAATGGGGGTCTCAAATTCGCAACTATGTCATGCACCCCTATAAATTGGTGAAAGATGTGCGAACACAAACGGAGACGTCCAATGTGCAGGCAGTGATGGATGGGGAACTAGATGACTTCATTAAGACCTATTTGATGGAATTTGGAGGATAATAGCCCCTTGTTCCGTATAGCCCGATTTGAGATCTAACTATGGGAAAAACGTTGTTTCGAGGTGAAAATCGATCCTAAGTCTCTACTTTTTCGTATCTTCAGGAAACAGCATAAGAATAGGAGGAAAATATGGCCAGTGTTGTAGAAAAATCAGCCTATGAAAAGGAACGCAATAAACCCATGCCCAGTAAGAACCATGCAATCGTCCAAACAAACCTTGTAATCGGGTTGGCCAAAATACTGGATGCAGATTTTAACATTCTAACAGAGATTGCCCTAAGCTTTCCAACCGGTGATAGGATACCTGACCTAGCTATTTTTGAATCCATAGATTTCACTCCTGGCCATGATGAAATTCGAATGAAAGTAATGCCCAAGGGGATTATTGAAATACTTTCCCCTACTCAAAGTTTAAATGACCTTACCTCCAAAGCTGCTGAATATTTTTCAGCAGGTGTCATTTCCTACTGGCTTGTTCTTCCTGATTTGTGTTCCATTTACGTTTTTTCAGCTCCCAATGAATACAACGTATTCATCAAAGACCAAACCCTAAACGATCCTGTTCTAGGATTGGAACTTCCCCTCACCCGTATTTTCTTTTAATTTGTAGGGATTCTGAAGGGAAATGCAACTATTTCTTGCTGAAGGTAATCTATGTAATAGGAAGTGCTTAAATGCCTCCGAGCCTATTACAACCTTCAACCTATGTTATCCAACTACCTCAAACTGGCATTGCGCCAAATGCGCAACCAGAAATTGTATACGCTTATAAATGTTTTAGGCCTTGCCATTGGAATGGCTGCCTGTATCATCATTCTCCTATTTGTTCAAAAGGAGTTGAGCTATGACGAGTTTCACGATCATTCGGATCGGATTTACCGGGTTTCCCGTCAGTGGTTTAACGAGGATGGAGAAACGAGTTTACATTTAGGACACTGTGCACCCCCATTTGCCCCCTTATTAAAGAATGATTTTCCAGGACCCGTAGAAGAGGCCATTCGCCTCCTTCGAGGCTTTAATTCCCTGTTGATTGTAGGAGATAAGCAAATTGAAGAACCCAATTTTTTCTTTGCAGAGGACGGGTTCTTTCAGGTTTTTTCCTACGATCTGCTGGGAGGAGATCCCCAGAAAGTCCTGGCAGAGCCCAATGCACTCGTGCTCACTGAAACAGCTGCAAAGCGTTATTTTGGGTCGGAAGACCCCATTGGTAAGACCCTTTCCTATCAAAATCAGGTTGATTTGAAGGTAACAGGCTTGATGAAAGACGTACCAGATAATAGCCATATCCATTTTGATATGTTGTGCTCTTTTCAAACAGTGGAGGATTTTTTTGGAAGAGAGAATCTGATGAACAACTGGGGCAGCAATAATTATGCAACCTACCTTTTGCTAAAAGAAGACTATGAATACAAAGATTTGGAGGAGCAACTTCCTGGTTTTTTAAATAGCCACCTAGAAGCCTACGGGGAAATTTCACCTTCCATGTACAACAAGCTGAACCTATGGCCTTTGACAAGTATTCATTTGTACTCCCATTTAGATTCAGAAATCCAATCTAATGGAGATATCGCATATGTGTATATATTTTCTGCCATAGCCCTTCTCATCCTGGTTATAGCCTGCATCAACTTCGTCAACCTGTCTACTGCACGCGCTACGCGCAGGGCAAAGGAAGTGGGCTTGAGAAAGGTTATTGGGGCCAATAGAGGCATTTTATTCCGGCAATTCATGACAGAATCCTTTTTCCTGGCCTTTCTAGCCATGGCTTTGTCTATCTTGTTGGTAGAGTTTTTTCTCCCGTATTTAAACTCTCATATTTTCGAGGATACTTCTTTAGCTATGCATTATGGAAGAAATGGCTTTATTTTATTGCTATTGGGAGGTTTAACCTTGGTTGTCGGTATTTTGGCTGGTAGTTATCCAGCGCTTTATCTCTCCCGGTTTCAACCGATCGAGACCTTAAAAAACAGCGCTCAACCAGGTTCCCACAAATCTTGGCTGCGTTCGGGACTAGTTGTTTTCCAGTTTGCTATATCTATTATGTTGATTATCGGGGTAGGGGTTATCCAGCAACAGCTAAATTATGTTCGAACGAAACCACTAGGCTTCGACAAGGAAAATGTCCTTTCGCTTCCAATTAGTGATGAGATCTACCAACAATTCGATCGCTTGAAGGGGCGTTTGCTCCAAGAACCGGGAATAACAGATGTTACGCTTTCTAGTCGCGTTCCCTCCGACAGGCTATTGGATTCACAAGGCGGAAGTGCAGAGGTAGATGGAGAGATGAAACCCCTAAATACTCGAGTAGCAGATATCCATGTAGGACATGACTACCTCAATACCTATGGAGTCAAATTTGTAGCAGGGCGGAATTTCGATAAAAATCTAGCCAGCGATTCTGCTCAAGCATTTATCTTAAATGAAGCAGCAGTAAAGGCAATTGGTTGGGATTCTCCAGAGGCAGCAATTGACAAACGTCTTACTTATGGAGGAAGGAACGGGCGAGTGATAGGGATTACAGAGGACTTCCATTTTGAAAACCTTCGTCAAAGTATTGCCCCCATTGTATTCATGATTACACAAGGGCGAGCCAATGAAATTTCCATTCGACTCCATGCTGGGGCAAAAGAAGAAGTCCTGAGCTTCTTGGAAAATGAGTGGACTTACCTTCGACCAGGCTATCCCTTTACTTATAACTTTATTGCGGATAGCTTCAATGAGCAGTATGGAGAAGACGAGCGACTCGCCAAACTCGTTAGGTATTTTTCAATATTGGCCATTATCATCGCGGCATTGGGCTTATTGGGACTCGCTTCCTTTATGACTGAGCAGCGATTTAGAGAAATTGGTATTCGCAAGGTACTAGGAGCTACAGCTACCCAAATTCTTCTCCTGCTGACCAGTAGGTTTACTTATCTAGTACTTTTTGCAATCCCTATTGGAGCTCTACTCGCCTACCTCCTGGTAGATTATTGGTTAGATAGTTTTGCATACAGTACAAATATCCGAATGGGGCCTTTTATAATTGCAGGGGCAGGTGCGCTTCTATTGGCCTGGATAACCGTAATTGTACAAACCTATCGGGCGGCCTTTACAGATCCAGTCAAAGCGATTAAAGAAGAATAAAAAAACAAAAATTTTTCTGCCTGATGCAACTTTTTTGAGAACCAGGGGGTCATATAATAAACAGGTTTTACGTTTCAGCACAGCTCGACTCACTAACCGAATAAGAATTACGAACAAGAAACCCTAAACCTATTCTATCATGGCAATGCATCACTCGACATACGCGCTCTATCCATTGATTGGCCAAAAGATTTACAGCATTTTACCTATTATCGCATGGGTTTGGGTAGCGATTGCGCTTATTTTTTTGACGATGTATGGAAGGGAGTTTAGGACAGATACCTCCGGCTATGTAAAGAAGGTTGAAAGAGTAATTTGGAGTTCCCCTCAAACTATTATCGATCCCAATTGCATTCAGTTTTATTAATGTACTTCTTATCCTCAAGTATTCCCTTTCCCTACTAAAAAGTTTTAGTCCTGATTATTTCTCCCGTATTCTCCTAAATTAACCTGTATCACCTCCCTATTTTTTCTGTGTATCCCATATAGTATTCCTTTCTCAATAGGATCGCGGGCAATTCCCTGGCCCAAGAAAGGTACCTCAAGGGTTGTATCCCACGTTAACTCATACCCCATTTTAGGAAAGGATAAAATATATATCTCCTCAAAGTGGTGCGGACTGGCATAAATCTTCCCATCTGACCCTAAAAATCCCCCCGATATACTCATAGGCCGTAAATGGTCCACTAATTTCTTGGGAACTGTCCAACCTGCTAAGCGGCGCCATTGGTCGTCGAACTTCACTAGCGTAGTATACGAGGCATCCATGTCCCTTTCCTTTCCTGTTTTATCGTAGTGAACGAACATTACATACCAATTTCCGTCAAACCTATCCAACCAAGTACAGGAACCTATATACATTCCAAAACTGTGTGAGCCAATATGCTGTAAGGATTTCGGATCAAAAATTTCAATAGAGCTGGCCATTGGGGTTTCGGGAAAGTTAGTATTCGCACAATACAATTTTCCATTGAGAATAATCCCGCTATTCAAGTGTTTCAAAGGGCCTTCCCATCGTCCTGCTTCTACACCGGTGAGCTTATTGTATTTAACAATCTGAGAGTTACTTATGGAGTAAAAATGGAAGCTGTCCACGGCAACAGCTTGAGTGGCATTTGGGGTAGAGAAACGCTTGAGTTCAACTACCTTTTGAGAATAGAGAAGAAATGTAGATAAGCTACAGATAATCAGGAGGATAATATATTTCATGCTAAAGTTTATTAGCCAAATTAATACCCCATTGTTAAAAAACTTCAGGTTCACAGAGAATTAACTATTACTTAATAAAAAATTTATCTGTAGGTGAATAGTTTGGTTTTTAATAATAAAAATTTAATCTCCAAAAATTATTACCCACATAGTCCCTGCCTAATTTTCCCCCACTTTAGGTAATAATTATTTGTACAACCAAACTATTAATCTAACCATGCGAAAAACAGTTTTACACTATTTCCTAACGGGACTATTGCTAGGTACGTGGGTAGGAATACCCCTATCTGCTTTCTCTCAAGGGGAAGTAAGAACCTTAAGTGGGACCGTAACCGAAGGTGAAACAGGTGAGGTACTACCCGGTGCTACAATTTTGGTAAAAGGGACTAACGTAGGTACCCTGGCTGACGAAAATGGGGCTTTTTCTTTCACAACCCCTGAAAATGCAGAAGTATTGGTAATCTCTTATCTGGGTTACCAAACGCAGGAAATTACCATAGGATCTAGCACCAATTTCACAATTGGAATGCGCTCAGATCCTCTCCAACTTGGGGATGTAGTAGTGATTGGCTATGGCCAACAGCGGAAGCAAGAACTAACTACGGCTGTCGCTACAATTGATGCGGAGGATATCCGAGACCAACCTGTTAATTCATTTGACCAGGCGTTAGTAGGAAAATTAGCAGGAGTTCAGGTATTACAAACTTCTGGTTCGCCGGGGGCAGGTGTTTCTATCCGAGTCCGAGGAGTTGGTTCCATTACTGCAGGTAATGATCCCCTGTATGTAATTGATGGAGTACCTGTTTCGAATGATAATAACCGGGCAACAGGAGATGTAAATACAGGTACGGGTCTATATACAAACCAACCGATCAATGTATTGAGTACCTTAAACCCGAGTGTCATTGAGTCCATTCAAGTACTTAAAGATGCTTCCGCATCAGCTATCTATGGATCCAGGGGATCTAATGGAGTGGTACTGATTACTACCAAAAAGGGTTCGGTTGGAAAACCTACAATTTCTTATAGTGGGTACTACGGATTACAGGAGACCACTACACGCTATGATATGCTCAATGCGTATGAGTGGGCACAATTGAATTTTGAGGGACGTAACAACACCTATAAGGATCGATTTCCAGATGGACAAGATACTGATACAAATGCAGAACGAGAGGCAAATCTACCCGGAGTTTCTGCAGCGTTGATTCCCCCAGAAGTACAGCCTTACCTGGATGGAGTTCAGGGATTGACAGATACAGACTGGCAGGATGAAATTTTTCGTACTGCGCAGATCCAAAGCCATGCACTATCCATTTCTGGGGGGACCAAAAACTTTCGCTACTATGCTTCAGGAGAATACATGGATCAGGAAGGGTTGATTATTAGCTCTGGATTTAAGCGCTACAGTGGCCGTTTTAATATGGACCTTACCGCAGGTAAATTGAAAGTAGGACTCAATATTAATCCCACCCTCACGCAGCATGATTTGGTCAACTCTGAAGGACCTTGGTGGGATCACGGTGTAGTTGGAGTAGCCTTACACATTTCTCCGATCTGGCCAGTATTTAACGAAGATGAATCCTATAATTTTGGTGCAAATGCCTGGGGTTTCGCTATGACAGATGCCGTGAATCCTGTGGCATTAGCTAATGAGATACAGGATGATTTGGACCATTTGCGCTTGTTGGGAAATGTATACGCAGAATACAGCATATTAGATAATCTTTCCTATCGATTGAGCTTAGGTGCAGATCTCAATAATTTCCAACGCGATTACTATTGGCCTTCTATTGTAGAGAGAAGAGGCCTTTCAGGTCCAAGGGTACCTATTGGTACTTCTCGTTCTCGATTTACTACGAATTGGCTGGTGGAAAACACGTTGAATTACACGGAAGCCATTGATAAGCATAATATTCAAGCGCTTGCAGGATTCTCGGCTCAAAAAGAGACCTTTAAGAATAGCGAGTTATTTGCAACAAATTTCCCCAATGACTTGGTCTCCACCTTGAATGCTGGACAGATTACGGATGGTGGATCTTTCCAAGAAGAATGGTCTTTGCTTTCCGTTTTGGGAAGGGTCCAGTACAACTATGATAATAAGTACTATCTATCTGCTGCGATACGCGCGGATGGATCTTCCCGGTTTGGGGAAAATAATAAGTGGGGATATTTCCCTTCTGCATCTGCAGGATGGCGAATTTCAGGAGAGCCATTTTTAGCGGATAATACCACGATTAGTAACCTGAAACTCCGCGCAAGTTATGGGCAAACGGGTAACTTCCAGATTCCAAACTACGGATCTATCGGCCTACTAGGCTTTACGGATTATGTACTTGGGGGGAATCAACTGGCAACAGGATTGGCTCCCTCTACTCCCTCTAATCCCAACTTGAGTTGGGAGAAAACGACCATGATCGATATAGGAATTGATTTTGGGCTGTTCAAGGACGCAGTATATCTCGAACTGGATTATTACACAGCGGATACAGAAGATCTTCTGCTAAATGTACCCGTTCCCATGTCCTCGGGATTTACCACGGAGTTACGCAACATTGGAGAGGTTAATAATGAAGGATTTGAAGCAACTGTAACCGTTCAAAATAAAGCGGGAGAATTGGGATGGTCTGTAACTGGAAACTTTGCTACTAACCAGAACGAGGTCATCAGCTTGGCAGATAATGTGCCTCAGATTCTGGCAGGAGGAGGGACTGGTTCAGCGCAGTGGATTACTACGCCTGGAGAGCCTATAGGTTCGTATTACAATCCCGTTTACGATGGGGTTTTCATGAACCAAGAGGAGGTAGATGCCTTACCAAGTGTAGGCAATGCACGTCCTGGAGACTTGAAATTCCTTGATTTAGATGGGGATGGCGAAATTAACTTTGCCAACGATAGAGAAATCCAAGGTAACTACATGCCAGAATTTACCTATGGCGCTTCGGTAAATTTGGATTACAAAGGCTTTGATTTTGCCGCATCCTTGCAAGGCGCTTATGGTCACGAGATTCTCCATCTCTTCCGCCGTTATATCTACAACCAGGAAGGTAACATGAACCTCATGCGGGGAGCCTTGAATCGGTGGATTTCGGAGGCTCAGCCTGGAGATGGACAAACGAATCGAGCCAATCGCTTGCAAACAGGCTCTAATGGACAGACCTCCAATTGGCACCTGGAGGACGGGACCTACATGCGTGTGCGCAACATTTCTTTGGGTTATACCTTTCCCACCAGGATGATGCAACCCCTCAGTGTAAGCAATTTACGTGTGTATTTCTCCGTTCAAAATCCCTTCATATTCACGGATTACTTAGGCTACAACCCTGAAGTAAACTCCCGTCCCGATAGTGCCTTAAATCCCGGAGAAGACTATGCGTCTTATCCTGTTGCTAGGGTCTATACCTTAGGTCTGAATCTATCCTTCTAAAAAAGAAAAAAATGAAAAATATATATCTCTTGCTGCTTGCAGCAATATCCTTCACCGCGTGTCAGGATGACTTCCTGGATCTTACGCCTATTTCCTCGCCTAATGTGGCTGATTTCTTTCAAACGGAAAATGACATCCGCAATGCCGTAAACGCTGCCTATTCTACCCTACAAAGTGGAGATTTGTATGGAGGTAGGGACCTGTCAGATTTGACAGAGTACCGCGCAGACAATACCTTCGACAACGATCCTTCTGCCAATTCAGGTGTTCGCTTTAACATAGATGTTTTTCTTGCAGGTTCTGCAAATGAGGTCATTGAAGACGTTTGGGAACGCTTGTACCAAACTATCTACAGATCCAATGTGGTCTTGGACAATATTGAGGGGGTAGAAATGGACGCAAATTTGAAGAGTCAGTTTCGGGGAGAGGTTCGGTTCATTCGCGCCTTAGCATACTTCCATGCAGTTCAACTCTGGGGACCTGTACCATTAGTTCTCCAGTCGGATGGAACAGAGGCTTCTCGTGAGCATATTCGGAATTCTGTTGCAGAGGTTTACGCCGCAATAGAGGCGGATTTGCAGTTCGCTGCTGCCAATCTACCCCTATCCTTTCCTTCTTCAGAGACAGGTAGAGCTACCTCAGGCGCAGCAAATGGATTACTAGGAAAGGTGTTTCTTATACAGGGTAAATATGCTGAAACTATCACTGCACTACGAGCAGTAGTAAATTCTGGTGCGTACATGTTAATGCCAACTGTATCAGAGGTCTTTGATCCGTCTAATGAATACAATGCAGAGATATTATTTGCTGTAGTTTTTACTGCAGAAAATGTCGCAGAGGATCACAATCTATTTTTTGGTTCTGGCATTGGTGACATGATCCAACCTGGTTTTCGCGAAGTATACCAAGAAACGGACCAGCGTTTGGCTTTATTGGAACTGGTCGTTCCTGACGGAACTGCGTTGGTCGTTCCCCAAAAATTCTTTGAACCCCTTTCTGCAGCAGGTACAGTAGGGACAGACTTCCCTGTATTGCGGTATGCGGATATATTATTGATGCTGGCAGAAGCCCTCAATGAGCAAGGCTTTGAGGTAGGAGGTGAAGCACTAGGCTTGGTCAATCAGGTTCGTACACGTGCAGGTTTACCTGTATATGGTGCTGGAGAATTGGCATCTCAGGAGGCTTTTCGAGAAGCTGTACTTCTGGAAAGGAGGCTAGAGTTACCACTAGAGGGACATCGCTGGTACGATCTTCTGCGAACAGGGAAGGCCATTGAAACGATGAATCCTCTGCTAGATAACCCAATTGATAACAATGACCTACTTTTCCCTATTCCCAACACTCAGATCCAGATTTATAATAATCCGACAGAATTTTCGCAAAATCCTGGATATTAAAAAAACAATTGTTTAACCTTTCAGGTTAGAAGGAGTAGAAAAACTTAATAAAGTACACTTCTTGTTGAAGTAATTTGATTTTTGAATGAACAAGGCTAGGCGAGTGTTTTTAAGAAAACCCGCCAATTTAATTTAGAAAAACGTAGTAGGTTTTTATACGCAGGCAGTGGACCTTCTCGCTGCCTGTTCTTTTTTTGTGAAATTTTTTTAAAAAAATTTGGGAAGATTCCCTCTCTCATGGAATTGGTGAATAATGATCAGGTATTTCTACTCAAAAAGATAGGTAGAATAGGTCATTAGAAAATTTAGAAGCACCTAAATCACCTTTTCCTATGAATAAATATTATCGCGGGATTTTTGCTGGCATCCTATTTTCTCTTTGCCTTTTTTCTAAGGGCCTTCCTCAAAGTGAGAGCGCTCAATTTATTTTTGATTGGTCCGATAAGGATCAGATTCCCACAAGTGCAAATGCAGTTTTTCAAGAGCCTTCCCATGCCTTTTGGGAAGTTGCGATAAACTGTGGGGACTTAAGTGAAGAGGGTGGGGCAGGAAAGACAAAAACAACTACCCTCAACCTAGCTCATACAGGGCAGTTCCGATTCAAAGGTACTCAGTCTATTGAATTATATACTGATGCGGGCAAATTCGAGCGTTGCAATCAAAATTACACCTCCGAGCGAGTGGAGCTCATTTCCGATCTACAAAAAATTCCTGGATTTACCCTAGGCAGTGAATCTCCTTCTCAGGTAGGAACAACCCTCTGGATGGGATGGTCAGAAATGTATTCGGAAATGGATGAATCCCATTGGACTACTTTTTTGCAGTTTTTTAAAGGGAGGTATGGTAATTCTAGGTCTTCTTCTATAGGATTCCGACCTGGAGTAGGGGTTTATTTGGGAGTAGGAGGAAACTTCCACGCCCTCATCCCCGAGGATCAACTAAAGGAGAATGTCTGGTATGATTGGATAGTTGAATTCCGATATGGCTACCAAGAAGTTGGCCCAGGAGCAGGAATGATTAATATATGGGTATATGAAGAAGGAGATCCTCAAACGTATTCTTTTTCAAATGAACCAATACTGTCCTACATTGGTAGAACGATCCCTCCAGAATCAGGCTTATCTTTTGAGACAGAAAAAACTTTAGCTGAGCTTAAGCCTGAACTCCGTATGGGCATCTATCGATGGCATTCCGGCGATAAGAAGCCTGAGGAAATTGCTGAACCCGACCATAAACTTGTCAAATACCTTTCAACCACGCGATTAAAAACGGGAACTAACTTGGGGGAAAGAGGATTTAATGCTGTCAAACCGAGAAACCCCAACTCAAGCAACTCACTTACAGGTAATCTAGATCCAAGTAAAGCTTTTCCACAAATACGGTTGCAACCTAACCCTTTGAAAGAGATTTCAACCCTGAGTATTACGCATTTTGAGAATGCCTCAGCTTCCCTACAACTCCTGGATCTTACTGGAAGATTAGTGAGGGAGAGGTCCTTATACCTTTCTACAGAAACTACTTTGATCCCAATAAAAAAGGGAGATCTAGCTCCAGGAAATTACACCCTCCAACTACTTGTGGGAGAAGTTTCCAAAACCCTCCGTTTCGTCATTGAATAACTATACATCACCAAATTACTCAATCGAATAAATCATGAATCATAGAATATATTTTATTCTTCTTCTTGCCATTGGACTACAGGTATCGGGGCTTGCTCAAGAGGATGAGAATGAAGAAGTAGCGGTAAATCTAAGCCCTCAGTTGGATATGCTCATGCGGGTACCCCAAACTCCCGAAGCTGCAGCCTTTATTCAACATGGTAATATCCCTGTAAATATGTATACCGGTACCCCTCAAATTTCTATCCCTTTGCACAACATCGACGGGAGAGAGTTTGCTCTTCCTATCAGTCTGACTTATGATGCATCGGGCATCAAAGTGGATCAGATTGCTACCTGGGTAGGACTGGGATGGAACCTTAATGCGGGTGGGGCTGTAACACGAATGGTTCAAGGGATTCCAGATGGAACGGGTGCCCAAGGGAATTTTTATGAGGGAAGGGCTAAAGAATTTATCGACTATGTGAGCAATAATTCAATGAGTACGGGTACCCAACACCCTGTGGAGAAGTGGCAAGACTACTTTGACTTACAACGCGAGTTGGCAGTCGGGCAGGTAGATTTTCAACCGGATCTATTTCCTTTTAGCATAAATGGGTTGACAGGAACGATACTCATCAATTATGAAACAGGAGAAGCAATTTGTATAGAACATCCTCAATTAAAAGTTGAGGTAGGGCTTTTTCTGGGTAATTCTAATCCCCTCTTTCAATTACAATATTGGAAAATTACTGCAGAGGATGGGACCCAGTATATTTTTGGAAAACCTGAAATAACTAACCACTCCTCCGAGGTAAGTGGTGTTCCCTTTTTTCGCCGTTATGTTTCCGCCTGGCATATAACCGAAATCATCTCTGCGAATACAAGAGATAAAGTAGAATTTATCTATAGCCAAGATACCCAATGGGAAAATAAGCAAGATATTATACATACTCTGAGTGGAGTAAGTGTTGTAAATCCAGAAACCAATAGCTCGGATTGTGGAGGAAATAGTAGTCAACCCCAGTATCTTCCGGGACCCAATGAAGCAAATTACTTCGCTGAACAGGCTTATCTGGAAGAAATACGAGTAAATGGATATAAGCGGGCAAGTTTCAATGTAAGTTCTGTGGACCGTGCCGACCTAAAAGGTAGGAAGCGTTTGATTTGGTTGGATTTTTTCAACTACCTAGGGACAGAACTGATTCAGCGTATCCATTTAGATAATGGGCCTACTGTAACGGCAGATCCAGGGAAATACTTTGGCGATGTAAGTCAAGGACTAAATGGAATCGATGAAAAGCAGGTGCGTCTAAAACTTGATGGGGTAAAGTTTTACGGAAATCTAGGCTTCACCAGTGAGCCTCTACAGACCTATCAATTCGAATACTATGAACCTGAGAATGTTCCTGCTCGCAATAGTTTTGCGGCAGATATGTGGGGCTATTACAATGGAATGGTCCAAAATACTTCTCTTGTACCTTCCTATGTAGAAAATGGGGTTGACTTATTTCCTCAAGGGGCAAACCGAAACCCCTCTTTATCTCACTGCCGGGTAGGGACCTTGAAAAAAATTACCTATCCCACAGGAGGAGAAACGGAATTCAGCTATTCTCTCCACACCTTGGAACCTCAAGGAAATCCTGAGACGACCATTGTAGAAGAGGATGTTATGGAACTTTCTGGGGGAATAGATGAGACAGGAGAAAATGCTGCAAATTTTCAAGAAGATTGTTTTGGCTCGTGGGGATTTAATGTATCAGGTAATATTCCATTACACGCTAGGGCATCCTTCTCTGTAAATTCTAATAATCCTACCTACACCCCTCAAAAACTCAAAGTTTCGGTAGAAGGGACGTTTTCTGGTATTTATGAGTTTATGTATTTTATCTTGTATAGATCATCGTTGTGTCGGCCGGAAAATACAGGAGATTGTTCTTCTCTAGGATTAGACTTTTGCTCATTAAATGACCATGCTATTAATCCTGAGCAAAGTGATGTTATCGACCTTATTGTTTATGGAGACCCTGCTAATTTAGATGGAAATGACGCTTTTGTTGCTTCAAATGCGACAGTGACTCGACTTCCTAACGGGAGTTTTGAAATCGATCTCAGTCAGTTGGAAGATGGAGGGTATCAAATTCTTGCATTTAACATCAATCAGGGAGAGACCCTCAAGGTAAGTCTAACAGGGGAGGAGACTGAGGAAGACATCCTAGGTCAGCTTGTAGGAGGCCTTCGCGTTGTGGAAATGATCGACAAATTAGATGCTACTACGCCAGCCACACATCGATATTTTCAATATAGAGACCTTTCAGAAGAAGGATTGGATTTTAGTCCTATTGAGTCCCTCTCAGCTTTGTATCCTAGTACAGGGAAAGCTATGTACAATCCCATATTTACCAGCAGGCAAATTACTACCGGATGTAACAACAATTCAGATGGAGCGGATGTAGATTTAATTACCTGTGAACGGATTTCCATCTTTAGCAGCTTTGTGTACCAAGGTTCGGGGCTTGTAGGGTACTCCTCTGTTTCTGAAATCCAGTATGATCCAAATACGGATATAACAAATGGCTTTACAGTTTATGGGTATTACAACCAAACCAGTAGCCTGGAGAAGATCCCAAAGCTATATGCAAATCCCCTCACGCGTTTAAACGGTAGACTCAATTTTACCCGGATTTATGCTTCTGACAAACGCATGGTAAGCGAATCTCAAAATTCTTTTTCAATTACCCAGCTAGATGATACCAATGGAGGGGCTTTTTCCAACCAAGGAATCTTGATGGAGTCCAGTGAAAATTACTCGGGACTTCGGATTGTAACCTCGACAGGTAATGGTAATGGCGTATTAGGTTACTACAATGGATGTGCACCCCTCCTACCTGAAGTATGTGTAAATGCTCCCATATGTAGCTCGGGAAATTTCCCCTCCGACCAACAGGTTATCCACTACTCATATGCAAGCTACTGGATTCGGAATGAGGAAAGCATACAACATACTTATGAATCCGGTATTCAAACAACACCTCCAGTTACCCTTCGCACTCAATACTTTTACGAGAATCCTGTGCACAAACAAGTTTCCAGAATAACAATTGAGAATAGCGACAATACCCTTCAGGAGACGAGGCTTTATTATCCGGATGATGACCTGCCTTCTGTGTATTCGGCTGATGAAATCTTAGAAATACAAAAGCTTAATTCTGATAATTTATACCACATTAATGAAGTTGTAGCGACTGAACAATACTACAATACTACAGAGCGGGTCTTCCTAGAAAAACGCACGTATGAGACAATTACTGACCGAACCTTATTAACTGGTATTTCAAATTCAAATGGATCAAATACCCTCGAGAAGGTAGCAGAATTTAAATATATCAATAATTCGGC
>JBCCTX010000148.1:0-18410 GCA_039197765.1 Bacteroidota bacterium | reverse complement strand
TTCCTACAGAAAACTGGTCTACCGGGATTTATTTGCTGCGTGTACAAACCTCAAAAGGTATTTTGCATAAGCGCATAATGGTCAAATAGACCAAGAGACTAGGTGTGAGTACTGAGAACCGAGAGATTTAGTACTTCCCTTTTTCCCTTACATATCGGAAAAGATATTTAACGTTTTTTAGGGTAGCGACTTTGCTACCCTTATTTTTTTATTAGGGGCTACTTCTCAGTTGGAACATTAATGAATAAAAGGTATTGTGATTGCAATGAGACTTTTACCTTCAGTCGTTAATTTTATACCATGTAATAAAATGGAAGAAAAAAATACCTTATTGGCAAATTTTCAAATGTAATAGTCGTTGTTTTTGTTGGGAAGTAACAGCCTGTAGATCTATTCCAACAATCACAACCTCATGAAAAGATCCTTTTCCATTTCTGTCCTCGCGATTACCTGGTCTGCTCTTTGCCAAATCTCCTCTGCACAGGAAGTTCTGTATTATGAGCCGTTTTCACAGGGTATACCCAATGATTTCCGCATTGTGGATGTGGATAGTTTACGGGTACATCCCAGCCTTGACTCTACAAGTATTGAGACATTTCCTTTTGACGGATCCTGGGTTACACAAATTAGTTTTTCTAATTCCGAAGATACAGTAGCGGCAAGTTCTTCTCGATACAGTACTCCAGGAAGATCTGACGACTGGTTAATCACGCCACAAATAGCTATTCCCGATTCCGGTGTATATTTTTTACAGTGGCGGGCTGCCAGTCTCGGATTAAATCTCAGGGATGGGTATGAAGTGTATGTCTCGACTACTGGAGACCAAGTGGAGGATTTCACCCAATCTATATTTTCCATTAACCAGGAACGGCCTACCTGGATAACCCGAAAGGTATCTTTGGCGGATTTTGCTGGACAGAATGTCTATGTTGCTTTTCGAAACAATTCAGATGACAAGTTTATCCTATTCTTGGATGATGTATATATTGCGGATTCAGGGGGAGTGGTAAATGCAGATCCTGCTATCTTCGACTCAGAATTTCCCACTCTGTATACCCGTGCTCCACTTGGCCAAATGGACACTTTCTTTTTTGCTGCCACAGTTGGAAACCTAGGGAATAGTCCCATCCTAGACACCCTTCGTATGACTGCCTCGATTTTTTCCCCTTTCCCAGATAATCCTATATATAGTCAAACATTGACCGGTCCTACTCCTCCAATCGATACATCGAGTGTAGGGGTTTTTGAAGAGCCTTCTAATTTTGCACCCGTCGATACAGGTATACATATTGTGGCCTTTACCTTATCCTCAAACCAGCAGGATAGTCTACCGGTTAATGGTTTTACGCGTGAGGTTTTCGATAACGACATTGATCTTAAGGTGATTGATGTTTCTGATTCGACACTTGCAAGAGATGATGGACGATTTACCTCAATATGGGATGAGCCTGTTTCTGAAGGAAACCAGACGATCCTGGGATCCGTTTTTCACTTGATTCGCTCGGATGTACTTACCTCAGCCACCGCTTTTATATTTCCATTTGCTGAAAATGTAGGAGATGAAATTGTAGCTCAAGTGTATAATAGCTCCTTTGAACTCCTTGGCCAAAGTGAATCGTATACAGTTCTCCATGAGGACTCTACCGGTGAGGGGGTACAGATCGACCTTTCCTTTGTTCCAGATAGTAGCTCTGGAACAACGGGAATTCCCCTGAGTTCAGGCCCTTTCCTACTAGCTCTGAAAGGCGCAGAATTTCTGCCTGTACTTATGAGTGATAATATCTTTATTGAAGGTGCTACGGTATTTACATGGGATTCTATAGCCCAAAATGGACTATGGTTTACTACAGAAGACATCAAACCACTTATCGACTCTGTTAGAGCTTTGAGTTCGGAAGGGAGGGGTCCATTCAATGACCGCCGCGTATTAGGGCTCCGGGCCAATCTAGCTGGTTGTGGAGGATTGAATGCAGAACTCGAAATTGTAAATGATGATGGTTCTACAAATGGACGTGTTGCAGTAATTCCTTCTGGAGGCGTTCCCCCCTATTCATATACATGGAGTGATATTCAGCCCAGACCTGAGACAGACTCCGTGCTTAGTGGACTTTCCGAAGGCAGGTATTCCGTAGTAGTCGCAGACAGTAGGGGGTGTGAAACTTTTCTACTCGCTGTGATTGCGACAGCTACCAGTCGAAAAGATCCCTCGGAAATAGGGATGAATGTATTCTCTGTGTATCCGAATCCCGTAAGTGCTACTTTAAGCGTAGATTGTTCCTTAAAGAAGCCCAATGATGTGTACCTATCTCTTTTGGATATTCAGGGGAGCGTATTGTATACAAAGGTATTTCGGCAGACCCTTGCACTCGAGCATAGAATTCCAACCCATCACTGGGCATCAGGAGTTTACCTACTTCGAGTACAAACCTCACAAGGGATTCTAACCTATCCTTTGTTGGTCAAATAGAAGTGAGAAGCCTCGAAAAAGAAGGCAGAAAATTTTTTAACAGAAATGTAGGCTTTGACGAGGAAATTCCTAAAGAGGATTTGGCAGATTTTAAACCCTTTGGAAAGTTGTGAGTCATTACTATAAATACCACGTGTCTAGGTTTTTTAATACCGAAACATATCTGTATATTTTACGAATAAAGAAGGTATAGACGAGAGAAGACAAAGGAAAGAGGTGAGGGTATAGAAAATAAATAGTATGCTATCTGTGTATCTCCTCCCTCGTCGAAGTGCTCTCTTATTTAACTTCTGAATAAAAGTTTTTATCCTAATCCTATGGCGAAGAATTATTTTAACACACGCAAATCACCAGCTACGAAACTTGGGAAGAACTTTTTGGTGAAAGCTTACTACAATTTACCTCTATGGGGGAAAGTGGCTGTACCCGTTGGGCTGTTACTCGTAGCAGTTGCCTTGGTTCAGACAGTAGTGAGTGCGGTCAAGTATATCTTCGTCTTTGGCCTACTTGGATTGGTTGTCTACCTCGTGTTAAGCGCTTGGAGCTACTTCAAGCGTGATAAGGAAAATACGGGAAGATACTAATTGGGCCTACACGTTACCCTTATAAATACTTCTGCATTTTCCTCTAATTGAAGAGGTAGTTCCTAGCTAATTTCAATCCTCGGAAGAAACTTTTGGATTTTTTCTGAGGAAAGGAGATAGGTAGGTTATTATTCCTTCGCATTTTTTCCGTAAAACACACTTTTTTCTGCATTTTTGCAGCGGTTAATCCTTTTGGGAGAATCCGCTAAAATTCTTTTTCATATGTCTACGCTTTCTACAAAATACGATCCTTCACAAATAGAAGATAAATGGTATGCAGCTTGGCTGGAAGCCAATTTGTTTCATTCAGAACCCGATGAACGTCCCGCTTATTCCATTGTAATTCCTCCTCCCAATGTAACAGGGATTCTTCATATGGGCCATGTCCTAGACAATACCCTACAAGATGTGCTGATTCGCAGAAAGCGAATGACAGGATTTAATACCTGCTGGGTTCCAGGTACAGACCATGCCTCTATTGCAACCGAGAGCAAGGTTGTGGCAAAACTCGCAGAGGAAGGGATTCGGAAAGAAGATATAGGGAGAGAAAAATACCTTGAGCATGCCTATGCTTGGAAAGATAAGTATGGAGGAATCATCCTGCACCAACTCAAAAAACTGGGTTGCAGTTGCGACTGGGATCGAACGAACTTTACGATGAACCCCGATTACTCCAAGGCAGTACTTGAGGTCTTTTGCAAGCTATTTGAAAAGGGGCTTATATATAGAGGTATACGAATGGTAAACTGGGATCCTAAAGCTCAAACGGCCATTTCAGACGAGGAGGTAAATTACAAATCCATTCAGGGAAAGCTCTACCATATCCGCTATCCAATAGAAGGAATGGAGGATAGCTACGCAATCGTTGCTACTACTCGTCCTGAAACCCTATTGGGAGATACAGCAGTAGCTATTAACCCTGTAGATGATAGATGGGCCCATTTGAAAGGCAAGCAGGCCATTGTCCCTTTAGTAGGTCGACCGGTTCCCATTATAGAAGATGAATACGTAAAAACAGATTTTGGAACGGGATGCCTGAAGGTAACCCCAGCACATGATATCAACGACTACGAGTTGGGAATCAAACATGGACTGGATTCCATCGATATTTTCAGCGACGATGGAACGATCAATGAGTCAGGGGACTTGTACCTGGGACAGGATCGCTTTGCCGTACGGAAAGAAATAGTTAAAGACCTGGAAGAGGCGGGACTCCTGGTAAAAATTGAGCCCTATGCACATGAAGTAGGACATTCGGAGCGAACGGATGTTCCGATAGAGCCCAAGCTTTCCATGCAATGGTTTTTAAAAATGGAAGAATTGGTAAAACCTGCCCTTAACGCTGTAAATGAGGGGGATATCAAGCTGATTCCTGGGAGATTTATCAATACTTATAGACATTGGTTGGAAAATATCCAGGATTGGTGTCTTTCCCGCCAATTGTGGTGGGGACATCAGATCCCAGCCTATTACCTAAAGGGTGGAAACGATTATGTAGTGGCTTCCTCTTTGGAAGAGGCTTTGGAGGAGGCACAGAAAAAGACGGGGGATAGCTCCTTAACGGCAAAGGATTTGACCCAAGATCCCGATGTATTAGATACTTGGGCTTCTAGCTGGCTTTGGCCTATCGAGGTTTTCAAGGGCCTTTCCGAGCCAGGTAACCCTGATATCACCTACTATTATCCTACGCAGACCTTGGTAACTGGACCAGATATCATATTCTTCTGGGTTGCCCGGATGATTATGGCTGGCTATGAGATCATGGGGGAAAAGCCTTTTGAAGATGTATATCTCCATGGGCTGGTTCGCGATAAGAAGCGTAGGAAGATGAGCAAGTCTTTGGGGAATTCTCCCGATGCCCTCAAACTAATCGATGACTTTGGGGCTGATGGTGTAAGAATGGGGATGCTTTTGAGTGCACCTGCAGGAAATGACATTTTATTTGATGAGAGCTTAGTTGAGCAGGGGAGAAATTTCTGTAACAAGATCTGGAATTCTCTGCGCCTGGTGAAAGGTTGGGAGCTATCGGATGTTCCTGCTAGTGATCAAGACCAGATGGCCATCAAATGGATGCAAGCACGTATTGACGCAGAAAGCCTGGTAATCAATGATCACTTTGAAAAGTATCGCCTTTCAGACGCTTTGATGGCCTGCTTTAAATTGATCCGTGATGAATTTTCCCAATGGTACCTAGAGATGGTAAAGCCTCCCTATGGAGAACCCATTTCCAGAGAAACGTGGGAAGCTACCATTAGCTTTTTTGAGCAGGTGTTAGAGTGCCTACATCCCTTCATGCCCTTTATCACCGAAGAGGTTTGGCAACAGTTGAGGGATCGAAAAGAAGGGGATTTTATCGTTTTACAACAGCAAAAGAAACCCTCAGAGGTGATGCATCCCATTTTGGAAGAGTTCGAACTGATTAAAGAACTCGTTACAAAGATCCGAGCATTCCGCGTCGAAAATGGATTTAGCCCCAAAGAGCAGATTAGTTTATTTTTGAAAACCAAGGATGAAGAACGCTTTATCCCTTATACATCTCTACTGGAGAAATTTCTTAATACGGATACCATAGCATTCGTAAAAGAGCAAGTTGAGAACAGTGGTAGCCTAAGGGTTCAAACGCATGAATGCTTTATCCCTTTGAAAGCAGTAGATACCGGGGCTGAGCGTGAGAAGCTCAAGAAGGAAATACAATATTATGAAGGTTTTCTTCAGAAAACGGAGAAAAAGTTGTCCAATGAGAAATTCGTTGCAAATGCTCCTGAAAAAGTAGTTGCACTGGAGCGCAAAAAATTGGCAGATACTCAAGAAAAGTTAAATGTACTGCGTGAAAGTTTGCTACAGTTGAATTAGGCCAATCCTGCCTATTTTGAACAAATAGGCAGGATCTGGGTTAAAATGACACATTTCAATAAAAGTTCTCCGTTGTTGAGAAATTTTATTGTTTTCTAAAACAATATTTGCAATCTATCCACAAATTTCTTGCTTTCTTGAATTATTCGTAAATTGCAAACGAGTAAAAACTATTTTCCCGGATAGGGCCTCAAAACAAGATCGAGTAAGACGAAATAGGTACCGCCTACTGGTCATTGCTCTCCCTAGTTTCCGGATGTACTGCTACCAGACCTATCATTATGAAAAATCCCAAGGATGATCCACTTCAAGGCAGTGTACCAGCAGGGCTGTACAGCCCCCAATTTGAGCACGATTCGTGTGGAATTGGTTTTGTAGCCCAATTAAAAGGAAAAGCCTCACACCAAATCGTTGTAGACGCGTTGAAGATGTTGGAAAACATGGAGCACCGAGGAGCTACAGGGGCGGATTCCCTCACGGGAGACGGGGCGGGTATTCTCATCCAAATTCCTCATCGCTTTTACAAGGAAGTAATGGCTAATCAAGGTGTGGAATTACCAGAGCCGACCCAGTATGGAGTGGGGATGGTTTTTTTCCCCAAAGATCATGATTTACAGATTCAATGCCGAGCAGTGTTGAACGCCAGTATTATCCGAATGGGATTTGAGTTGCTGGGATACCGAAAGGTTCCAGTCCGTCCAGATACTATTGGAACGACCGCTTCGAACGTCGAGCCTGAAGCGGAGCTTGTATTTGTAAAACCTGTTCGCGAGTGGAGCTTAGAAGTCCTTGAAAAAAAGCTTTTTATCCTTCGCAAGGTCGCGAGTAGGCTCATTTTGCGTAGTGTGGACCAAATTGGAGATGAATTTTATATTCCTACCTTTTCTTATAAGACGATTTGCTACAAAGGGCAATTGTGCACCCACCAGGTGAAATCATACTTCCCCGACCTCCAAGATGAGCGCGTAGAATCAGCGATTGCTTTGATTCATTCCCGCTTTTCTACCAATACATTTCCCCAATGGCGTTTGGCCCAACCCTTTCGCTACTTAGCCCATAATGGAGAAATCAATACCATCCGAGGAAACATAAACTGGATGATGGCCAAGGAGCAGTTGATGGAAAATGACTTCTTCACACAGGAAGAGTTGGACCTAATATTACCTATATGCGATCCCCGAAAGTCTGATTCGCGAAACCTAGATGGGGTAGTAGAAATGTTGGTGATGTCAGGGAGGTCTTTGCCGCATGTATTGATGATGTTGATTCCAGAAGCATGGCAGGAGAACGATACTATCCAGGACCCCAAAAGGGCATTTTACGAGTACCATGCGACGCTTACAGAACCCTGGGATGGTCCCGCCTCCGTCTGTTTTACAGATGGAGAAATTGTAGGGGCAACCCTTGACAGAAATGGATTAAGACCTTCTCGATATTGTGTTACCAAGGACGATCGAATCGTTATGGCTTCGGAGGCTGGGGCGCTTCCTGTCAATCCTGCAAATATCTTGCGCACCGGAAGGCTGCAACCTGGTAAAATGTTTGTTGCCAATTTAGCTGAAGGAAGAATTATCAGCGACGAAGAACTTAAAAATGATATATGTAGCCGGGCTCCCTACAGAGAATGGTTGGATAAGCATAAGGTCCACTTGAAGGACTTGCCGGAGGTCCCTGCTCTTGACATCGACTACGAGGATTCTCTGGTCACCCGGCAGCAGCTTTTTGGAGTAACCAAAGAGGAGCTAAGGGTAATCGTCGCTCCTATGGCCTCAAAAGGAGCTGAACCCATAGGCTCTATGGGCAACGATACACCTTTGGCCATTCTTTCGGATCAAAGTCAGCATTTCTCTAATTATTTCAAGCAGCTTTTTGCACAGGTAAGTAACCCCCCCATTGACCCTATCCGTGAGCGGATGGTCATGTCGCTTAAGACCTGGATTGGGGGATCACGAAATATTTTGGATGAGACGGAGGAGTCTGCAAAGGTGATCACCATAGATCATCCTATATTGACAGATGAAGAACTCGCCAAACTCAAAGGAATCAAACACCCCGATTTTCGTAGCTCCACCGTGGACGCCTTGATCCAGAAAAATGAAACCCTCGAGCAAGCGCTTATACGGGTGTGCCAGGCAGCGGGTAATGCTATCAAGTCAGGAGCCAATATCCTAATTATGAGCGACCGGGCAGCTACACATGAGTTCGCCCCTATTCCTGGTCTGCTATTGACGGGGAAGATTCATCACTATTTGCTCCGAAATAAGCTTAGGTCTGATACGGCCCTTATTCTCGAAACAGGAGATGCGCGAGAGACACATCATTTTGCCACGATGCTGGGCTATGGCGCTTTGGCCATTAACCCTTATCTCGCTTTTGAAAGCATTCGATCGCTTGCTCGGGCCAAGCTACTCTTAGAGGATCTATCCCCTGAAAAGGCGATTTCCTACTATATCAAAGCCGTAAACAAGGGCCTTCTGAAGATATTTTCCAAAATGGGTATCTCCACCTTGCAGTCTTATCACGGTGCGCAGATTTTTGAGATCGTTGGGTTACACAAAGAGGTGGTAGACCGATGCTTTAGTGGAGGGATTTCTCGTGTTTCAGGGCTACATTTTGAAGATATAGCCCGCGAAATATGGGCTCGGCACGATCGGGCCTTCCCAAGCAATCAATTGCCTAATCCCAGATTGGAAGTAGGTGGAGTATATCAATGGAAGCGTAAGGGAGAGGTACATTTATTCAATCCCGAAACCATTCACTTGCTTCAGAAATCTACTCAACGCAACGATTACGAGCTATTCAAAGCATATTCGACCCGTCTCAATAACCAGCTGAAGAAGGCTATTACCTTTCGTAGTCTGTTTGAGTTCACCAACCATCAGCCAATTCCATTGGAAGAAGTAGAGCCGGTTGAAAATATCCTAAAGCGGTTTGCAACAGGGGCCATGTCCTTCGGCTCTATTTCGCATGAGGCCCACTCAACTCTGGCTATTGCGATGAATCGTATCGGTGCAAAGAGTAATAGCGGCGAAGGGGGAGAGGATGAAATTCGGTTTGAAAAGAAAGCAAATGGGGACTGGGAACGCTCTGCAATTAAGCAGGTCGCCTCTGGACGATTTGGGGTTACAAGCAACTATTTGACCAATGCAGAGGAATTGCAGATAAAAATTGCCCAAGGAGCTAAGCCCGGCGAGGGTGGGCAACTTCCCGGGCACAAGGTAGATGACTGGATTGGTCGGGTAAGGTACTCTACTCCTGGGGTAGGGCTTATCTCTCCTCCTCCTCACCACGATATATATTCGATTGAGGATCTCGCTCAATTAATTTTTGACTTAAAAAATGGAAATCCCAGCGCCCGGATCAGTGTAAAATTGGTATCTGCTGCTGGGGTGGGGACTATTGCTGCCGGAGTAGCAAAAGCACATGCAGACCATATTTTAATTGCGGGCTTTGACGGAGGTACAGGGGCATCTCCCTTGAGTTCAATTCGTCATGCAGGACTTCCGTGGGAATTAGGGCTTTCAGAAGCCCATCAGACCTTGGTCCGCAACAACCTGCGAAGTAGGGTAACCCTTCAGGTAGATGGCCAGATTCGGACTGCCCGAGATATGGCTATTGGTACCTTGCTTGGGGCAGAAGAGTGGGGGGTAGCAACAGCAGCCCTGGTGGTAGAAGGCTGTATTATGATGCGAAAATGCCACTTAAATACCTGCCCAGTCGGAATTGCGACCCAAAATCCTGAATTGCGGCAGCTTTTTTCAGGTAGGGTAGAAGATGTAGTGAACTTTTTTACCTTCCTCGCACAAGAGATGCGGGAGATTATGGCAGAGCTTGGGTTTCGCACCATTAATGAGATGGTGGGGCAGGTCGACCGTCTCAAGATCCGTGAAAACGTAAACCACTGGAAATGGAAGACATTGGATCTGAGCCCCGTCCTTTACAAAGATCCCAATAGTGAAACAGTCGGGACCTACAAACAGATTCCCCAAGACCATGGAATTGATGAAGTGCTAGACCGAGAGATGATCGAAGTAGCCCGACCTGCACTCCATTCTCAGGAGCCTGTCTCCGGTGAATTTTCCATCAAAAATGTCAATCGTTCGGTTGGAGCAATGCTTTCCCATGAAATCTCAAAACGTTATGGTTCCAAAGGTTTAGCCAAAGGAACTGTACGTTTCCATTTTTCTGGATCTGCAGGCCAGAGTTTTGGTGCATTTGGAGCAAAGGGGCTTCGTCTGGAACTAGAGGGAGAGGCGAATGATTATTTTGGGAAGGGCCTTTCAGGTGCTCAACTCATCGTTTATCCAGATAAACAAGCGACCTTCACTCCACATGAAAATACCATTATTGGTAATGTGGCATTCTATGGAGCAACTTCTGGAGAAGCATATATTCGAGGGATTGCGGGTGAGCGTTTTTGTGTGAGAAATTCAGGGGTACATGCAGTAGTAGAAGGCGTTGGTGACCATGGATGTGAATACATGACTGGAGGAAGAGTCGTAATTCTGGGGGAAACAGGTCGAAACTTTGCTGCAGGTATGAGCGGTGGTATTGCCTATGTGTATGACGAATTCAGCCATTTTTCATACCGCGTAAACCGAGAATTGGTGGATTTGGAAGCCCTTGAATTAGAGGATATCCAATTGATTCGTGGAATGATTGAAAAACACTATGCCTATACAGAGAGTAAGACAGCATTATCTCTGATTACCGATTGGAAAAACCAGATGGCGAAGTTTGTCCGCGTTATGCCAAGGGATTACAAAGCCATATTGAAACAAAAAAAGAAAGAGAGCGACAATGGGGTGATCAAGCTAAGGAAGGCAATATAGAGAAAGAGAAGCCAGCAGCGAGAAGCATGATTTTTCGGTAAGGGGAAAAAAAGAGTTCCATACTCACATACCACCCCGATGCCCCAACTACTAACTCAGAATCAAATAATGGGAAAATCTACAGGATTTTTAGAATTTAATCGAGAAACCCCTCATTACCGGGCTCCAGAGGAGCGGGTGAAGGACTATAATGCAATAGAGGTTAATTTTTCTGAAGAAAAAACGGTGCAACAGGCATCACGCTGTATGGATTGCGGGATTCCTTTTTGTCATAATGGTTGTCCCTTAGGAAATGTGATTCCCGAGTTCAATGATGCGGTATACCAGGAGGACTGGGAACTGGCCATTGAGATTTTGCAGGAAACCAACAACTTTCCAGAATTTACAGGACGGATTTGCCCGGCTCCTTGTGAGGCTTCCTGTGTTTTGGGAATCAACCAGCCTCCAGTTGCTATTGAGCATATTGAGAAAAGCATAGCTGAAAAAGCTTGGGAAATGGGCTTGATCCTTCCCCAGCCTCCCAAAAAGCGCACAGGGAAGAAGATTGCTATCGTAGGTTCTGGCCCCGCAGGTCTTGCTGCAGCCGCGCAACTCAACTATGCCGGCCACTATGTAACTATTTTTGAAAAGGAAAGGTATGCAGGAGGCTTGCTACGTTATGGTATTCCCGACTTTAAACTTGAAAAATGGGTAGTAGAGCGTAGGATAGACCTTATGAAGCGGGAAGGGATTCTATTTAAAACGGGGGTAGAAGTTGGGGCGGATATTTCCGTTGAGGCATTAGATGAATATGATGTATTGGTACTTTGCGGGGGTTCGACCATCCCTAGAGATCTACCCATTCCCGGAAGAGAGCTGACAGGCGTTCATTACGCTATGGATTTTCTTACCCGCCAGAATAAAAAAGTATCAGGCGAAGGAATTGAGGGGCTATCAGATATCCGAGCAGAAGGTAAAGATGTGGTCGTCATCGGAGGAGGAGATACTGGGTCAGATTGCGTAGGTACTTCCAATCGGCATGGTGCAAAATCTGTAACCCAAATTGAGTTGTTAGGAAAACCTCCTCAGGACCGTTCGGTAGATAATCCCTGGCCTGAATGGCCAATGACCCTTAGGACTTCCTCTTCCCACCAAGAAGGGTGTGAACGCAAATGGTCTCTACTCACCAAAGCCTTTCTAGGAGATGCATATGGAAAACTTAGGGCACTACAGTTGGTGGAGATTGAATGGAAAAAAGATCCAGAAACGGGCAAACACAAGTTTGTGGAGCTTCCCGGATCAGAAAAGGAGATCCCCTGTGAGCTGGCCTTATTAGCTGTGGGATTCCTACACCCCAAACGCAAGGGAATGCTTGATAAGCTTGGTGTAGAATTGGATGCCCGTGGCAATATAAAAACGGAAAATTACCAGAGTTCCATTCCGCATGTATTTTCAGCAGGAGATATGCGCAGGGGTCAGTCCCTGGTTGTATGGGCAATATCTGAAGGACGCGAATGTGCGCGGGCAGTGGATGAATACCTTATGGGGAGTTCTACGCTGGCCCAAAAGGATCACTCGATGGTAGAGGTGTGAGACCCCGTAAACTACCATAAAAAAATACGATAGCCCTTAGGCACTTGATTTCCTCAATTTGTACTCCGATGGAGACAACCCTGCATTTCTCTTGAAAAACCCACTAAAATGTAGGGGTTCCTCGAAACCTAGGGTATACGCAATTTCTTTCACTGGAGAATCGGTGTGAATCAGTAGTCGCTTTGCCTCTAAAACAAGCCGATCTTGGATGAGCTCTTTAGCGGACTTACCTGTGATACTTTTTACCGTCTGGCTCAAGTGCTTGGAAGTAATATGGATGGCTTCTGCATATTCCTGTACCTTATGCCATTCTGAATAATGGGATTCCACCATTCGTTTAAAGTCTCTCAGGATACACACACCAGAATTCTCCTCATCTAATTGAGAGGAATTCAGCGAATTGCTATTGTTACAGTAAATCAAGAACAATTGCAGCAGCGCACCTAGTGCCCGGTCGCGATAGGTGAGGCCTTCCGGCATACAGGATTTCATTTCGCCTAAGATTCTCACCAGCCTATCAAAGGTTACAGGGTCTAGTTTTAAAGGCGGGGAATCCCCAAAGGCATTGAACAAATTGATATTGGAGATGAAGGACTCCGAAATATTATTTTCTATCAGGAAATCCCTGGAGAATGTAAGCACCCAGCCCTTTGGTGGGGCTGAAAGGGCTATCTGGTGGACCTGGCCTGGACTTACGAAGTACACCTCTAAGGGCTGAAATGTATAGGATTGGTAGTCGATCACATGTGTGCCTGCTGCTGCTTCAACCAAAATTACCGTATAGTAATCATGACGGTGCAAAACATCAGTTTTCCCGTTGGCCTCTTCGAAAATAGACTCCATCTGTTGTAGGTTGAAGTCCGTGGAAGGTCTACGTTTTTCTATGGGATGGGTAGATAAATGCACAGAATGATTGAATTAAGAGAAATGAGAAGAAAGAAACCAGAGCGGAGATCGATTGGTTGCACGAAATAAGGATTGATGCGCTGTAGTATTAAGGCACATCTTTCTTTTTCGCCTCCCACCCCTAGCTACTTAGCTCTGGCTTCTACCATCTATGTCCCAGCTACTGAAGTCTCCATATTTTCATTGGTGGGTACTAAACGAAATATACTACCTGGGCTTTCAACACCAACATAGATATACCCATCAGGCCCCATTTCTACACTTCGAAGACGTCCCACATTTTTAAGTAAAATCTCTTCTTCCACCAGTTTTCCTGCTTCTATTTTTGTGCGATTCAAGTATTTAAAGCGTAGAGATCCCGATAAAATTTGGTTTTCCCACCCGGGGTACTTATCGCCTTTTATAAAGGTCATTCCACATACACCAATAGAAGGAACCCAATAATGTATAGGCTGCTCCATTCCTTCTTTTTCTGTAAGGGTGGTGAAGGTTGTTCCATCGTAGTTGATTCCATAGGAAATAACGGGCCAGCCATAATTCAGGCCCTTTTGCACCTGGTTTATTTCATCCCCTCCTCTCGGTCCGTGTTCATTATCCCATATTTCTCCTGTTATAGGATGCATGGCTAAACCCTGAGGATTTCTGTGGCCATAAGACCAAATACTGGGCATGGCACCATCTGTATCTACAAATGGGTTGTCTTCTGGAATTCCTCCATCGTCTTTTATGCGGTGAATTTTTCCACAGTGGCTATCTAGGTTTTGAGGATTTTTGTCCCTAGCCCCTCGATCTCCCACAGAGAAAAATAAATAGCCTTCTTTATCAAACTCTAATCTCGAACCGAAATGGTGTCTACGTGTAGAGTAAGGAGCGGCAATGAAGATGTCTTTTCCCTCTAGTAGTGCATTTCCTTCCAACTTCGCACGGTGAATGGCTGTAGTAGCCAGGGTATCATTCATAGGTTTAGAATAGGAAATATAAACCCAGGAATTAGCTGCAAAGTCAGGGTGTAATTCTATATCTAGCAAACCGCCTTGGCCTTTATAACGCACTTCTGGTACCCCAGATACTTTCTGCATTGGTGCATCCTCACTGTGGCGATATATTTCACCGCTTTTGTCATTTATGAGCATGGAGCCATCGGGGAGAAAAGCCATCCCCCAAACCGATTTCATGCCTGTTGCGATGGTATCTAATTGTAAAGAAAAGCCTGCCTCAGTTGGAAAGATATTACTGCTGGGAGCTTCATCAAAGTCATAAATAGCTGCTTTTTCAAGTCCTGTTAGAATGTAATCCGCAAGGTTAGCAACTTCTTGGTCTGAGAAAGTGGAATCGAATGCAGGCATTCCCGCATCGGCAAACCCACTCTTAATCGACAGAACTATGGAATCTTTGGTCTTGCCATGTTTCCATTCTCTATCGACAAATGCTTGCATCTGCGCTCCATGGCAGCCTGAGCAGTACTGCGTAAATTGAACTTCTGTAAGGCTAGGGGCTTCCTCAATGGGAGCTGAGGATTTGGGTTGGCAGTGAGTCAGAAAAATGACAGCCCCTCCCAAGAGATATAAGAGCAAATTTTTTACGTACATAGTAGTTGGGTTGAAGTACAATGAAAGGTACAAATTAGTTTTTAAATGTTTGAAATATTAGCCAAACGGTCAACCTTCTTATCCTTCCCCTATCTTCCACAGCATTTTTTATACTTTTTTCTACTACCACAGGGACAAGGCTGATTACGACATACCTTTGGGGTTTCCCGTCTTACAGGTTTACTAGAGGATTTATAATTAGGGTCCATATATTTTAGGCAATTTTTTAATTCCTCTACCATTTCTTTCACCTTCTCATATTGCTCCTGTTTAACGTAATAAAATGCCACTAGAAAGTAGGGAAGAGGAAAACCGCACGGTCCAGTTCCCCATACTCAATGATTATCTCTAGGTACATAAGGCCCCGATTTTCCAATAAGGAAATCCATATCTGCTCCTTGATCTGCCTGGGTGACGTGGTCTAAATACAGTTTTACATAGCCACGAGCCTGATGCTCTGGGGGACCCGGCCAACTGGCCTTTCTACGCGCAAGCTCTTCCTCTGAGACCTCTAGGTGAATGCGTCTATTTTTGACACTCACTTCGATCATGTCTCCATTGTGAACCAAAGCCAGCGGCCCGCCAATAGCAGCTTCGGGAGATACATGAAGAAAGACCGTCCCGTACGCAGTACCGCTCATTCTCCCATCTGAAATCCTGACCATGTCTGTAATACCCTTTTGCAGTAATTTCTGTGGAATGGGCATATTCCCCACTTCTGCCATTCCAGGGAAGCCTTTAGGTCCAACATTTTTGAGTACCATAATACAGGACTCATCAATATCCAGATTGGGATCATCTTTCCGTGCGTGAAAATCATCAATATTTTCAAAGACGACCGCTCTTCCCCTATGCTCCATTAATTCAGCGCTTGCTGCAGAAGGCTTAATAATAGCGCCGTTCTCACATAAATTCCCTCGTATTACAGCGATTCCTGCTGCCTCTTGAAAGGGCTTATCTTGCGTTCCGATTACGTCTCGATTGTAGCATTCTGCACCTGCTATATTTTCCGATACAGTCTTTCCAGAAATCGTTGTGATTTCCAGGTGTAGCTTATCACTTAGTTCTTGCATTACCACGGGAAGCCCTCCCGCATAATAGAAATCTTCCATCAAATATTTCCCTGAAGGCATAAGGTTGACTAGGAGAGGAATATGGCTCCCCAAACGGTCCCAATCTTCTAAGTCTAATTGTACACCTACTCGCCCTGCTAAAGCTGTAAGGTGGATTACGGCATTGGTAGAGCCCCCTATGGCTGCATTGACCATAATGGCATTTTCAAAAGCTTTTTTAGTCAGAACCTTAGAAGGGATAAGGTCCTCATCGACCATTTCCACAATCCTTCTGCCTGCAAGGTGGCAGAATGCCTTTCTTCTAGAATCGGCCGCAGGTATGGCTGCTCCTCCAGGTAGGGTCATGCCTAGTGCTTCCACCATAGAGGCCATGGTGGAGGCCGTTCCCATGGTCATACAGTGGCCATGACTCCTAGACATACAGGCCTCTGCCATAGCGAGTTCACGGGAACTCATTTTACCGGCGCGTACCTCCTCCGAAAACTTCCAAACGTGTGTACCCGATCCAATATCTTCTCCTCGAAATTTTCCATTAAGCATAGCTCCACCAGAGACTACCATAGTTGGTATGTCTACGCTCGCAGCTCCCATCAAAGTGGAGGGAGTGGTTTTATCACAGCCGCAAAGGAGCACCACTCCATCTAAGGGATTGGCTCGAATGGTTTCCTCTGTGTCCATACTCGCAAGGTTCCGAAACAGCATGGCTGTTGGCCGCATAAGGGTTTCTCCTAGAGAGGTAACAGGAAACTCAAGGGGAAAGCCCCCTGCCTCTAAAATTCCTTTTTTAACATACTCCGCCAGATCCCGAAAGTGGGCGTTGCATGGGGTGAGTTCCGACCAAGTATTACATATTCCAATCATGGGGCGCCCATCAAATTCATGGTCTGGAATACCCTGATTACGCATCCAGGAACGATAGATCATGCCCATTTTGCCTGATCGTAGGAACCATTGGTGGCTTCGGAGTTCTTTCATAAATAAGATTGTTTGAAGTTTCTGGTTTGAGGTTTAAAGTTATTCGAATCAGTAATTCTACACAGATTCTTCAAAGGTTTTTTTCTAAAATTGAAAAAATAATCCAACTTCAAACCCCCGAACTTCAAACTATTAACCTTTTTGCTATGCCTCCTTTCACCTCGGCTTCGCGCGTTGAACACATCCAAGCACCGGTTATTCCCATTGTGGCTCAATGGATTCGGGAAACGCCTGGAACCTTGTCTCTAGGTCAGGGGGTAGTCTATTATGGCCCTCCAAAAACGATAGGAAAGAAGATTCAGGAATTTATGCGAGATCCAGCGCTGAATAAGTACGGTGCAGTGAATGGAGATTTCGAACTAAGACGCCTCATTCAACTGAAACTCCAAAAAGAAGAAGGAATAGATGTATCCTTGGGTCGAAAGCTTATGGTTACTGCTGGGGGGAATATGGCCTTCTCTCATGCGATATTTGCCTTGTGTAATCCGGGTGATGAAGTAATCCTACCTTTGCCTTTTTATTTCAACCATGAAATGGCGATACAACTTGCAGGGTGCGTTCCTGTTTTGGTCCCAACGGATGCTAATTACCAGCTTCAGCTAGGTAGGATTAGAAAAGCCATTACACCCAAAACTCGGGCTATCGTCACGGTTTCCCCAAATAATCCTACGGGAGTAATCTATCCCCAGGAGGACCTGTTTCAACTCAATCAACTGTGTCGAAGGAAGAAACTTTTTCATATCCATGATGCTGCCTACGAGTATTTTAGTTATGGAGGAAATATCCCCAGTAATCCCTTAAGTTTTCCAGACAGTACCTCGCATACTATTTCCCTCCATTCGCTCTCAAAATCCTATGGATTTGCCAGTTGGCGCATTGGCTATATGGTATATCCAGAAGCCTTGTATGAATCTATGCGTAAAATCCAGGATACCCATTTGATTTGTCCTTCACTTATCGCCCAATACGCTGCTTGTGCAGCCCTGGAAGCAGGAAAACTGTATAGTACTCAGCAACTCCCTGCAATTCAGCGGTCGAGAGATATCTTTTTGGAGGAACTTTCGACTATATCCTCTATATGCCAAGTACCTGAGTCAAATGGAGCCTTTTATTTTTTACTTAAAATTGACACGGATCTAAGTTCTATGGAGTTAGTAGAACGCTTAATCCGAGAACACAAAGTGGCCACTATACCCGGAAGTACCTTTGGATTAACAGAGGGATGCTACATCCGCATAGCCTATGGCTCCCTACAGGAAACCCAAGCTAAGGTAGGCATCGGTCGCCTGGTCAAAGGATTGCAGGCAATATTGGGATAAGGATGTAATCCCGTGCGTTGGGGTAGGGACAGACCATGGACTGTCCCCAGCAAGACCGCCAAAGGTTCTTCTAACTACGGCAAAGGACCTATGGCCCATCTACACCGAATGTTTACTTATTTAAAGCCCAATTTTCTGGTAAGATCTCTTATACAATTTCCTAAGTCAGATCATAAGTTGACCCTACCTGGACAAGTCGAGGCATTCCATCTTGGGATAGGGATGTAATCCCGTGCGTTG
>JBCCTX010000147.1:0-18569 GCA_039197765.1 Bacteroidota bacterium | reverse complement strand
CTCTGTTCGCGCTGAGCTCAATATCCATACCTATCGCACTCTGCTAAACCAGCACAAAGATATTTGTAAAACTATCTTCCTAGCAGAGTCTAATGCAGAGCATGTGGAGTTGAAGCCACACACTACTTGAAGAAGTGAGGGAAGAAAAGACGGAAGTCAGAAGAAAAATTAACTTAGGATAAGTTGGTTAGTAGTAGATACAAATGGGAGTTGTCAATTAACAGACGGCTCCCATTCTTTGTTGAGACTGTTTAATTGCATTAGTCTCTACGTATGATGGTTAGGGTAAGCTCATTCGTAGTCCAGTCAAATTCTTCTGGATACTCTTCCTCTACCATCTTTAACACAGGAGGGGTTAAATCAAATTCGGCAGATCTGCTGTTTTCATTTATATCCTGGATACCTAACTGGTTGAAGTGCTGGACATCAAATTGTTGGGTAGCAACGATGACCTTAAACCGTTCTTGAATCTGTCGATTTCCCCAGGCAAGGTTTCGGTCGGAGACTTTTGCCGTAAAAGCTTGTCCCCCCATCGCCCAAACTTTTTCTCCGGGCTCTAGCCACATTCCGCTTTCGCCCAATAACTGCGTTTGGATCCCAAACTGAGAGGAAAGGTATACAAATACACAATATAGTTTTTGGGAATAGGTATGGCTGATTTGGAGACGAAATTGAGGAAGGTCTTCTGGAGTTTCTGCGTTGAAGTAAGAAAATGTAAAATTTTTGTCCCCACCTTGGATGGCTTCATTTTCCTCTGCATGAAATAAATCAATTTTGGCTACTTCGGAAGGAATCCTAGCCCCAGGATTGTACAATTCCGAGACCTTTTTCCAGTACGCAATTTTATTTAAATATTCGATGGCCTTTTCTGCCTCCTGTCCTCCAAACCCTTCAATATACTCCACCATTGCTTGGTCATCTCGATCGCTGGACCGCGTGATCACATAGCCTGGCAATGCAGAGAAGCCCGGCTTCCGCGTGTACTTACGCATATCCAACTTCGCTATCAGGTTGAAATCAGATATTTCTCGAATGCTTGCTTCTTGGATGAGGGCTTGTGCGCCCACCTTACTAAGGGCTTGCTGGGCAAGTAACTTTCCCTCTGCAGAGTCTCCCCGGATACAAATGCCAAATCGATCCGAGGGGATCCGTTCAATGCGCGCCTGATAAGTCTTAGTAGGGCTGAGATCTAACGCTCCTTTTATAACTACGGTACTCTCTTCTGAATGCACCTGACTGATCGCTACCTGGCCTAGGCGAGGGGACCCTTGGGATGCATTTTCCGTTTCTGGATAAATACCCAACAAGGTTGCATCTGTTTCGTGAGAAGGACTTTTCAAGCCTTGGCTAAGCCCTCCGTCAATAATCCAGCCTTTTGTTCCAGAATAAGAAAGCTGAAAGTGTTCGCCTGATTCGGGAAGTTCCCTACCCAAGAAGGGCTTTAGAAGGTCCGCTTGCACCTGCGTATAGAGTTGCGGACTTTGGTCAAACGTTCGCTGGGTTACCAGCGAGTGAACCCTTCGGATTACATCCCGGTAGCTCACATAGCCCTTACTATACTGTAATACTTCGAGCAGGGAGTAGGTAAATACGCCTCGTTTTTTTCCATTTACAATGATTTCTTTTGCCAATTCGTGGGGTTGCGCTCCATATAAGGCTACGTGGCGAGGCTGTGGAATAAAGGAGTCGACGAAGGAGGATACTTGAGCACTCCGATCCAAGGATCGGGTCCTAGGGAGGATATAGGAGTCCAAGGATCGGTGCTGACCACTTCCTGAGGTAGTTTTAGGCCAAAATAGACCCGGAGGATCGTTGATAAGGGAACGAGTACCCGAACCAGAGTGACAACAATCCAAGATTACACAGACGTGCGCTCCATTTTGGCCCACCAATTCGATTAGTGTAGCCAATTCCTTATCGGCTAAATCCATTCCATCTGGAAAGCGACTATCATAGCAAACTAGCGTCTCATTCTTTTTGTCAGGCTCTAGGTCCCAGAAAATTTCATGAGCAGGCTCTTGCGATCCATGGCCACTGTAATAGAAAAGGACCGTATCGTTTTTTCTAGCTTTTGTTAGGTGCGATTCAAATTTTTCTACGATATTCATCCGGGTAGCAGCTTGATCCTTCAACACCTCAATGTGAAGGTTTTGAAGGGGTATGCGCTTGAGCAAGAACCGCTTCATGGCATACATGTCATTTACGCATCCTTCTAACTGGGGAACAGGTGAAGGATAGGTATTGATACCCACCAACAGGGCGTAGATATTTGTATTGTCCATGATAGAAAACTACCTTACTAAGAAGTAACTCTCAAGATATAAAAAAAATCATTCTATGCGGATTTTCGCGAGTTTTACCTGCTTGTTTCTTTTCCTTTCATCGATTGCTTTGGCGCAACTTACCCTTGCTGATAAAGAGCAAATCTTGGGCACCTTATCGACAGATCCCAATCCTGCCTCGGCGAGTAATATGATGCGAACGTTTGATGGTCGTTTTAAAGGAACAAAGGGAACCCCTTTCTTATTAGGCGTTTGGGTGGAGGGGGCAGTTGTAACGACCAAGGGAAAAAAAGTGGAGGGTTTGTCTCTGCACTATGATATAGAGGAGGATGAGATTTGGGCAATAAGAGTGGGAGATCCCATTGTATTAAATACCCAAGAAATTGCTCAATTTACCCTAATAGATCTAGACTCTACAATTCGGACTTTTTACAAATATCAGATAGAAGGCAAAAAAAAATCGCTTGAGTCTCACTTTTTTGAGCAACTCGTTCCAGGAGAAGTAGAATTACTCTGTAGAAGAGAAAAGTATTTTATTCCAGCGAATTCAGACCCTTCGGGATACAATAGCCACCCTTATTCCGAATACAAAACTCGAGATACCCAATTCTTTGTATTGCGCAAGGGTGAAGATAAGCCCACTAAGTTTAGGAAGGCTTACAGCCCTGTATTAAAGGTCTTAGCAGATAAAAAAGACCTAGTGAAAGCCTACATCCAAAAAAATAACCTTTATGAGATAGACGAAGGTGTTCTCATGCGAATATTTACCTACTATAATCAACTGTAGAGAAGATTTAGGATGATCAACCTACCTTTTAAGTGTTTTCACTGAGTTTACTATATTTTTCCGCAATGGCGCGCAGAGAAGATTGGAGAAGCTTTCTAGAAAGCCATTTTCCCCTCAGCATAACTCCCTCATTATCTTTAATAACTTCCAAATTGTCTAGGGGATTCGCACGTAGCAAAATACAATCTGCAGAAGCTCCTTCTACTAAGGCGCCAAAATTTCCTTCTTCGCCAAAGTAGATAGCAGGGTTTATGGTTCCACTTTTTAAAATTTGATAGGGGGTAAGTCCTGCCGCTAGCATGGAATTCATTTCATGGTGTATGGAAAAGCCTGGTACGTTATACACCTGTGGAGAATCAGATCCTAATAGCATAAGGGCGCCCTTTTCATGGAGGGTTTTAATAATTTGCGCCCTGATTTGGATAAAGGCTGGATAAACATCGGATTCATAGTATTCAGCGTTGTGGATTCCCCCCTGGCTTTTTATCCAATTGTCTACTGTTCGGGGGTGCATGTATTGCATTTCAGGCTGTTCACGCATTTTTTCAGGATCATCTGGATTCATCCATCGCACCATTAAAGATTGCGTGGGTACGACAGCCACTTTTTTGGCGACGGTTAAATCTACAAGTGGAGCAATGCGACCTGAATCAGCAATTTCTGTAAAAGCAAATCCAAAAAATCCGTTTTTGTATCTATCAACCCCTGCATCAGTGGGTACTAAGCCTTCCAGGTATCCATCAATGTGGTCTACGGAGGCGTAGTTAGAGTTCAATGCGTGTTCGATCCCTACATCTAAGGAAACGTGACCTGCATAGGGAATGCCTACTTCCTGGGCAGTCTCTACAATCGCGTCAAAAACCTCCCTTTTGAGTCCTGGATGAAGTTTCAAAAAGTCATAGCCTGCAGCTTTTTGGGCTCTTACTCGAGCAATTGCGGTACTGTCATCAGGACAGGTATTGCCATTCATAGAAGGCCCAGACGTATACATTCTAGGACTCAGGATTTTGTCTTTGGCAATCATTTCACGCAATTCTAGATGGAAGGGATCTCCCAGCATACCTCGGATGGTGGTAATCCCATTTGCCAACCAAAGTAGGAGGGTTTCGTGTAAAAGTGAGTCCCTATCTCCTTCGGGAACTGGGATATGGGCGTGCATTTCGGCAAGTCCAGGCATAAGAAATTTCCCCCTTCCATCAATTTTTTGAATAGTAGGAGGGAGAGGGATTTCAGCTCTGGGACCTATTCGGTGAATTTTTCTCCCCTGAATCCATACGGTTTGGTCAGGGAGAATATTTTCCGAGGTCATGGGGAGGACCGAAACCCCTACAAAGGCAATATCGTTAGAGAAGTCTCTCTCTTTTTCCTGCTGGGAGGTACATTTGCAGAAAAAACATAGAATCAGAATCAGGTAGGTACTATGTATAATACGCATAGTGAGTAGATAAGGGCCAATCAGCCTACAGAATGCAGGCTGAAATAAGTTAACCATTATGTGAAGAATCTACAAAAGTCTATGCTGTGTGAGTAGGCTCTGAGGTGAGTCTTTCGTCCTTATCGATAAACCCGTCCAACAGGTGAATGATTCGATCCCCGTAGGCTGCATTTTTTTCAGAGTGCGTAACTTGGATGATGGTTACCCCCTCCTTGTTGAGTCGTTTGAATAGGCCCATGATTTCCTCTCCCTGTTTGGTGTGAAGGTTCCCTGTGGGTTCATCTGCCAGGAGTATATTGGGTTTGCCAATGATGGCACGGGCAATGCCAACCAACTGCTGCTGTCCACCCGAAAGTTGGTGGGGAAATAGGTCTTTTTTCGCTACAATGTTGAATCGGTCCAGTATATCGGCGACCATACTCTTGCGCTCACTGCCTTTGATCTTGCGATAGATAAGAGGGGTTTCGATATTTTCATACACTGTCAACTCATCGATCAGGTGGTAGGCTTGGAATACGAAGCCAATGTGATTTTTGTGGAATTCGCTTCGCTTTCGCTCACTGAGGTTGTTGATCGGCTGATCATTGAAAAGGTATTTACCCCCAGATGGCTCTTCTAGTAGACCAATTATATTGAGAAGAGTAGACTTACCTGCTCCACTCGGTCCCATAATGGTTACAAATTCTCCTTCTTGGATGTTGAGAAAGATGTTTTTGAGAACGTAGGCTTTGCGTAAGCCGCTGCGGTAGTACTTTTCAATGTTGTTGAGTTCAATCATGGGAGAGTGAGTTATAGTATTGTTGGGAATAGGGTATACGAAAATGAGGGTATAAGGGTATGGGATTTAAGGTTTATTGAATGTAGCAAATTTATAATAGGCTTTAAGAGCTAATACAGTTTCAACTTAAAGGTTATATATTTTTCGAACGTCCATCAAAGCTTTTCAAACACTAAATTTTCATATTCTTTTTTCTTGACAAAAAAGAACGAAAAAGTCAAGCACGAACCAACCAATGCCTCTACCCTGCATTGCCATCCTCCCCGCGTTCGTGCACTCCTGCGCACTTTTTTATGACTTTCATTCATCTTAAAAAATGACGACCAACGAAGTTAATGGAGAACGAATCAGTTTACTCTATACTCAAGGAAGTAATTCAATAAGTATGCCTGATGGCAAGTGGCTGAATATCTGTGAGTTATACGGATTTTATGATTTCAGGGTTGGATACCTGTACCAATCTGAAACAGTTTTTGGTCCAAAACGGAACAATCAGGAAAATTTGGTGTAGCTTTGTTTTTGTAATTTAGAACTGATTTGAAACTTAACGAACTGGAAATAACCCGTGCCAGAGCTTCCCGAACGGCTATCGAGCGACTCTACATCGAAATGCGGCACATTTTCAATAAAGGGAGTTACCGCGATTTAGGGGATAGGGGAGAGGTGCTTACAGAGGCTTTACTTACCTTGAGTCCTGAGATTTATGGGTCCATGTCGGATCAGGAAAAGGTAGAACTAGATGGGTTGGTTTACATAGTTGAAAGGCTTCCCAAAGGCATCGAAGAATGCCGCTTTGTCAAGTTAGTTTCGGAGGAAGGGTATCGCGATGCAGGGTTTCCTATCATTGTTCCAGCCAAGCGGAGGCGAAATTGCTACCGCATAGACTCCGATCACATTTACATTGAGGTTACACGCGGGCGGAGTGAGATTTATGACATTCTCACCCATTTGACCTTTATGTATATAGAGGCAGAAAAAATCTACCGCAATGTGGAGGATGATGAGGGGAATTTGTCTATTGCATGGAAAAAACTGGGTGATATTGTAGAAGGGCGATTCCAGATCAATGGAGCTAACCGCGAACAGGCTTTTTCCTTTTTGAGCATTATCCTCGGAAGGACCTTAGAAGAAACGAGAAGGGCCTACAACCGGCTTGCAGATGAACCTGAGAGTAATAACGGAATTTTTCGGGTAGTCTATGGCTTGGGTAAGATCGCCATGGATCGAAGGAAATCGGAAAAGGATCACTACCGAGAAGTATCATTTACCCCTACCTTACGCGCCCGAATTGGGCACCACATCTATGGGGAAAAATGGGCTGAAGCGATCAAGGATTTTTTATTCAAAAAAGGAGGTTTTGACCGACCCGTCCATATCATTAGTTCGAACCTTCACAGCGTGAAGAATTGTCTGTACGGCTATGCGGCTCTACCGGAACTTTCCCGAGGGCGTACACTACCCGAACTTGCACTCGAGTTGGGAAACCAGCAGAAAAAAAAGTTGAGAGAAAAAGTCCATGTTTTTGCCCAAAAACATGGGATGTTTGAACTGGAAGACCCTTCTGGAACGAATATTACGGTTCAGATTTTCGATACAGCCCCACTGTGTAAATTGGAGCTACATCCCGATCTCGCGGTTGATCGCGACTATTTGAAAGAAAAACAGCCCATCATAATCAACATGGACTACGCCTTTGGCGAGCAGGCCTATGAAACGCTGGATGAACTCCTTAAGTCTTATGAAGACGATGGAAAGGAGTGCCCCATGTTGGTGGAATCTATTTCCATTATGGGGAAAGCGGGGGTTTTGAAAGGGGGCAAAGGAGATATCATGCTCCCCACCGCTCATGTTTTTGAAGGAACTGCCGATAACTATCCGCTCAAGAATGATTTCCATCCTTCGGACTTTGAAGGGTATGTAGATACCGTTTGTTATGGACCCATGATCACAGTATTGGGGACTTCGCTACAAAATCGAGACGTACTGGCTTATTTTCGAGACTCTACCTGGAAGGCTATTGGACTGGAGATGGAAGGCGCACATTACCAAAAGGCTATACAGGCACAGGCAGCCATACGGGGAAACATTCCCAATACGATTACCTTGCGCTATGCTTATTATGCTTCAGATAATCCCTTGGTTTCGGGAAGTACCCTGGCATCGGGCAGTTTGGGCAGGGTAGGGGTGAAGCCTACGTATTTGATTACGCAGAAGATATTGGAGAAGGTGTTTGGGGAGCGGATGACATAATGGATAAGCTCGCTCATGAAGATTAGAATTCTCAACGATCTATTTGTGAGACACAATGAACTGAATGATTCTAGGCAATCTATTTGGTTTTTACATGGATTTGGTGATTCTGGTTTAGTTTATAAAGAAGTATTTGATTCCGTCCTCAATCATAATTTTAACCTGTATGTAGTAGATCTACCCGGCTTTGGGGTAAGTCCGCTCAACCCCGATTTTCTTTCAATTAGCCAACAGGCAGAATTACTTTCTCGTATCATTTCAATAGAAACCCATAATCAAGGCAAAGTAAACCTTGTAGCTCATTCATTAGGAGCACTTATTGGTACATGGATATGTCAAGCCTTAGACACTCGTATTCACTACTTTTTTAATATTGAAGGTAATCTTACAGAAGCGGATAGTTATTTTTCCAGCAAACCACTCGAATTTACATCAGCTACTGAATTTGTAGCATCTTTTGAAAAAGAGATTTTTGAACGTGCCAAATCTATTGACGTTTATAAGCAATATTATTGTAGTTTAAGATTTGCCTCTCCTGAAGGAATGAGAAATTGGAGCCTGACAAGTCAAGCGTTTGTGAAAGGAAACAGATGTGGACATGACTTCAAAAATCTCCTTTGTAAGAAAGTATATATTTGGGGCGATGTAGATACTTCAGAGGATACACAATATTTCCTTGATACACACGCAATTCCTAGCCGCTTGTATGTAGGAGTTGGACATTGGCATATGGTAGAAAACGCATTTGAACTGTATAGAGACATGAATGATATAATAATTAGTTCTGAGTAAAATCGAATGGGATCAGGTGATTGGAACTAATCCCATCTGTTATTTCGACGCATGTCTCAACTCTTCTAAGCGCTCCCGCTGGCTCTCTACTTTGGACTCGTAGGAGTCCGAAGATATAAGGTTTTGAGTTTCTCGTGCATCTTCAGCTAGGTTATAATACTCCTCATGAACAGGCTCCACCTCGGGATACACGAAATACTTCTCCTCCAAACTCACTACCCCTTCAGACTTGGGTATTTTGGGATGATCAAAGAGGTGTTCGAATAAAAAGTCTTCGCGCCATTTGGGAACCTCTCCTTTCAATAGCGGCCTAAGATTTTTCCCTTGCATAGAATCAGGAGGGGGGAGATTTGCCCAGGACAAAAAGGTAGGGGCCAAGTCTATGTTAAGGGCGATTGGTTCCAGTTGTTGGCCGCGGCGTGCCTGAGGCAGTTCGGGGTCATAAATAAGTAGAGGCACATGGATGGATTCATCATAGGCATACCACTTACCGGCTAAACCGCGTTCGCCAAGAAAGAATCCATTGTCTCCCATTAGGACGATAACTGTATTTTCAGCTAAGCCTTTCTCTTCTAGTTTCTTTCGAATCGCTCCCAGAGTAACATCCACGCCATAGATGAGTCGATAATAGCCTTTAATGGAATGTTGGTAGAGTTCCTCGGTTGCGAAGCGCATTTCCCACCTTAGCCGGGCTTCATTTTCTTGTGTAAAAAAATCTGGAAAGGTTTGAAAAACGCTATCCGTTCCATTTATAGGACCAGGCATCTCAACCTCCTGAAACATGTCTATGTAAGCGGAATCGTATAAGAACTGTCGTGGATCTCGATCTTGAACATGAGGAGCCTTGAAACTGATTGATAGGCAAAAATTCTGACCGTTGGGGACTTGGTCTAGAAACTCCAGGCTTTGTTCCGCTAGCATGCGGGTAAGATGCTTGTATGTTCCCTGCTCATCTGTATGTTCATACTGGGGTTGGCCTGGTATGCCCCGCCAGTAATTAAAGGTAGTGTCGGGCAGATTTCTTCCCACGCCAAACTTCCCAATAAAGCCAGTGAAATATCCCGCATTGCGCAACAGTTCTGGATAGGAATTGGCCCATTGGATTGGGGTGAAATCTGTAGCAAAGCCATGGATGCCGTGTCTGCGTGCATATTGCCCACTGAGGATACTGGCTCGGCTTACTGCACATATGGGGGTGGTGACATAGGCGTGTTTAAACAATGTGCCTTCTTCAGCCAAGCGATCCATTTCTGGTGTTTGGATATAGGGATTACCCGCTGCCCCTAGAGCATCCCATCGTTGATCATCTGTTAGGAGAAAGATAATGTTCTGAGGCTGAGGTTTTGGGCTTACATCAGGATTTGTGCAGCCTCCCACAACTAGTGTAAAGGTGCATCCGAGTAGAAAGGGTAGGAAGGTAGTTTTCAACCTTTTGCGAGTTAGTGTTGGGTATTGTAACATAATTTTCGTGGTCTTAAGCGCATTTTCATCCCTTTGGGATGTTCCGTGGGTAGCCATGCGCACCTCCACCTTTTACATACTGGCAGGAGATAAAATTTTATCCCCTAGCAGATTGGAAATTAGGCTTTGCTAAATGCCATTGAGAGCTTGTCCCTCATGGGACAGTTTTTTCCCCTAGAAAAAAATAGGATTGATAATGCTTGAGTATTTAGATCCTGTAATCCTTAGTTAATCTACTGAGTAAACCCATCAATTTCCACTGCCGAGGTGAAAAATTTATTTTTATCCTACAGGGAAGTGCTATACAATAGACATTTACTCATAGCGTAGGGAACGAATGGGATCTGCTGAAGCTGCTTTGAGGGATTGATAGAATATGGTACCAAAAGCAATCAATAGACTTCCCATACCAGCTAATAGAAACGTAATTACTTTGAGGGATACGTGATAGGGAAAGTTTTCCAGCCATTTTCCAAGGATAAGCCAGGCTAGTGGAGAGGCTAGTAAAAAGGAAATCCCCACAAGGATGATAAACTCTCGGGTAATCAGTTCTAAGATTTGTCCGCGAGAAGCGCCCATTACCTTGCGAATTCCAATTTCTTTGGTGCGTTGCTGGGCCGAAAAGGAAGTTAGGCTAAGCAAGCCAATACAGGCGACAAAAATTGTGAATACCGTAAAAATTTTTAGGACCATGCTCATTCGTTCTTCCTCTTTGTACATTGTATCGAAGCTCTCATCGAGAAACTGATAGTCGAATGGATAGCCCGTTTCCATGCCGTTCCAGGTATTTTCTATGGAAGAAAGAGTTTGAGGGAGGGAGTTCCCACTGATTTTGAGCGCGACTTTCCAGTAGGCTCTAGGGTAAATATGTAAAACAGAAGAACCGATCTTCTCACGCAGACTTTTGTAGTGGAAATCTTTTATCACGCCAATAACTCGCCCCCTTTTCAAGGAGTCATCCTGTTGATCCCAGATTTTCCAATGAAGGGGTTGATTGAGGGCGGAGGCTGGGCTTGCATAGCCCAGTTCGCGAACAGCCGTTTCATTTATGATAAAGGCTTCTGATACGTCTGTAGGAATCTGCTTGGAAAAGTTTCGACCTGCGAGCAGTTCTAACTCCATGGTAGGTATATAGTCGTGGTCGATGGTAAACATATTGATAGGATAGGCCTCTTCTTGACCAGGTTTGAAAATCAGATCTCCTGCTACAATATCTCCGGGAAATCCATACCCTACTGTAGCATTATGTACATGGGGTATGCGCTTAAATTCTGATTTTACTTCCTCCAATCTACTTTCCATATCCCCTCTTAGGGGAAAGGTGAGTACATGGTCCTTGTTGAACCCTAGGTCTTTTTGGCTGAGAAAATTAACTTGATTGTGGATGATTAAGGTAGCGAGAACCAAGAAGATAGAAAGGCCAAATTGAAGGGTGACCAAGGCCTTTCTTAGGTATTGTTTGTGCGAAGCACCTCCTACACGAAGTCCCTTAATGGCCTTGGAGGGAGAAAACCGAGAAATGATAAGTGCGGGATAGCTCCCTGCCAGGAAACCAATTCCTATACTGATACCCAAAAGACTGATACTCCATATAGGCTGTGTGAGAGGATTGAAGTATAATTCTTTCTGTAGGTATGCATTCACATGTGGTAACCATAGGAAGGTAAGGATAGAAGCCAAGATGACTGAAATTAATGCGACGAGCGTTGCCTCCCCTAAAAACTGAAACCTCACTTGGGAACGCCTGGCCCCTGCGGTTTTCCGAATACCTACTTCCTTTGTGCGATGATCTGCATAGGCTGTACTCAAATTGACAAAATTCACACAGGCGATGATAAGGAGAAACAGACCCATGGCCATCAAGGCATAGACTGTTTGTATATTTCCCCTTACCGCGATGTCCCATTGGAAGGCCTGGGAATGTAAATGAATGTCTTTTAGCTGCTGAAAACGAGGAATATAGCTAAACCCATTGGGTTGGGTATGGGGATAGGCATGGGTTTCTACATGGGTAAGGAATTTTTCTGCCAACGACTTGATATTTCCTTTGGGAGTAAGTTGAACATAGGTGTAGAACTGCTGCCAAACCCAGCTTTCCATTCGCTCGGCTGCTACTTGGTTTTTGAGTCTTTCGAAGGAAAATATATAATCAAACTCAAGATGAAAATGAGGCGATACATCTTGAAATACCCCGCTGACCTGAACCGGATTCCCGTTGATTTGGATGGACTTTCCCAGGGCGCTTTCCTGACCAAAATATTTTTGGGCCATCGACTGAGACAATAAGATTCCATCCGGCCCAGATAAGGCTTCTTCGGGGACTCCCTCCAACAACGGGATGGCAAAAAAATCGAACAATTGAGGTTCTGCATAGATGCCTTTTTCTTCTAGAATTTGCTTGTCGCCGGCTTCGAATAAGAGTTTGGCGTAAACATTGATGATTCTCAAGGTGTGCTTGACCTCTGGAAAATTCTCTTTGAGATTGGGCGAAAATTGAGGGGGAGTAAGCGCAACCAGACCCTGGGCTTCGTTGGTGATTCGCTGGTTGTATACGCGATAGGAGTAATCTCCATTGGGGTGATTTCTGTCGAAGGAAAACTCGTCTATTACATAGAGCCCAATTGTTAGGCAACCCGCTACGCCGATTGTGAGACCAAATATATTAATGGCACTTAGTCCTTTATTTTTGGCGAGTTGCCTGAGGGCTACTTTTAGGTAATTCTGCCACATAGGAAATGAAAATAAGTGTAGGGAAATTTTTTTCTTCCAGGTAAAGGGCTTTAGAAAGCCAAGAACTACCCAGAGGTATTTGAGTTGATACAGTTTTCCTTGGGATTCGCGTTGGTATTGGGCATGTTTTTCATGCAGATCTCCCAAAATCCCTTCCAGTAAATGTGGATCACATATTCGTTCTAGGATTCTATCCACCCATTTTGGGGGGCTTGTATGGGAAGGTTTTTTCATGAGGGGGTATGGCCTAATGCCATATTAGGGATAGACTGCCACAATTCATTCCGTTGGTTCCTGGATTTTACCAAAGCCCGTTCCCCAGCTACTGATACCCTGAATAGGTGTTTTCTCCTTCCTCCCCGCTTAGGAGTAGCCCCATCATAACGCGAGATCAAAAAGCCCTTTTTTTCAAGACGGTGTAAGGTAGAATGAACCGTACTGAGCGAAACACTGCGCTTGCACTTGGACTTGATCGCGTCCTGGATAGCAATTCCATAGGCCTGATCATACAGCACCCCCACAACTAGGAGTACCAACTCCTCAAATTCTCCGAGATGTGTTCCTTTCATAGACTTTTGAGATTTCTTTCGATTTTGTAGAAATTGAATTTGAACAAAAATAATGGCAAAATCAAATTTCTTTCGATTTTGCCGAATTGGGATGTGTTCAAGGATCTAACTTAATTTTGAAGCATTCTTTGGACAGAGTGGATTCCCGGTTGAAGTATTGTCGGGAACCTGACGGGAACTGAGAAAACTAAGTAGCTTTTTGCGCTTGCTTTGGGCTGAGTATTTTCCCTATTTTCGAATCTATGAGCGAAAATCGTAAGTTTGGTTTTGAGACCCGTATGCTGCACGCAGGTCATATTCCTGATGCTGTAACCGGATCTCGGGCAGTACCTATTTATCAAACCACTTCCTATGTTTTTGATGATGTAGATTTTGCTGCACAGCTTTTTCAGTTAAAACAGTATGGAAACATATATTCCCGGATCAACAATCCTACCAATGCAGTGTTTGAAGAGCGGATTGCTTCTCTGGAAGGAGCCACTGGAGCAGTAAGTACGTCTAGTGGAATGGCTGCCCAGTATGTTGCGTTGACTACTTTGTTGGAACCGGGGGATGAACTTGTAGCTTCCAGCCATTTGTATGGGGGCACGCATACCCAGTTCTCTCATACCTTCAAGAAGCTTTCTATAACCACTCGCTTTGTAGATCCTACACGAATAGAGAATTGGGAGGAGGCCATTAGCTCCAAAACCAAAGCCTTATATGGAGAGACCATTGGTAATCCGAAGGGGAGCATTTTGGATATTGAGAAACTTTCTAAGCTGGCACACAGTAAGGGCATCCCTTTAATTGTGGACAACACGATGGCTTCGCCCTACCTTTGCCAGCCGATTGCACATGGGGCTGATATTGTATTACACTCCGCAACAAAATTTATTGGAGGCCACGGGAACTCAATTGGTGGGGCAGTAGTTGAGGCAGGCACTTTTGACTACAGTCATTATTCCACCATTGCAGATCCTTCTCCGGCCTATCACAACCTAGCTTTCTACAACACTTTTGGGCACATGGCCTTTCTCATGAAGGCTCGGGCAGAGACCTTAAGAGATACTGGTGCGTGTCTCTCGCCTTTTAATGCCTTTTTGTTAATCCAAGGAATGGAGACCCTTTCGATGAGAATGGATCGGCATATAGAGAATACCCATGCGATTGCAGGTTATTTGTCTGAGCATCCCCAGGTCAGTTGGGTAAATTATGCGGGGCTACCCACAAGCCCCTACTATGAATTGGCTCAAAAGTACACGCCTAAAGGCCCCGGTGCAGTTTTTTCTTTTGGGATAAAGGCCAAGGATGGAAATGTGCGAGCGGCTGGAAAAACCTTTATTGAATCTCTCCAATTATTTTCGCATTTAGCGAATATTGGGGATGCGAGGAGTTTGGTCATCCATCCTGCCTCTACTACGCATAGTCAGCTTACGGAAGAGGAGTTGACTCAAACAGGGGTTGCCCCTGAAATGATACGTTTGTCTGTTGGACTAGAAACTTTAGATGATTTATTATGGGACTTGGAACAAGCCTTTCATGCGATATCTCAATGAATACGGTCCTCAATGAGGAGGAACGCAAGATGTACCAGCACCCGGCTCGAATTCGCCGCATGCTTGCCGAAAGCAAAACCATAGCGATGGTAGGGCTGTCGGATAAACCCAGCCGCCCCAGTCATTTTGTAGCTACTTACCTTCAGTCAGAAGGCTACAAAATCGTTCCTGTTAATCCCCGAATCGCTGGCGTATTGGGGGAACCTGCTTATCCCGATTTGAAAAGTATTCCCTTTCCAGTGGATATCGTGGATATTTTTCGCAGACCCCAGGAATGCGAAGCCATCGTCCAAGATGCTATTGAGATTGGCGCAAAAGCTGTGTGGATGCAGTTGTCTATTGTCAACCGTATAGCTGCAAAGAATGCTACGGATCATGGACTAGAGGTCATTATGGACCGTTGCGTTAAAATGGAGCATGGACGGTATAACGGGAGCTTGCACTGGGTGGGGATGAATACTGAGATTATTTCTGCGAAGAAGGTGAGGCGGTTTATATAGTTTGGCTCTTCGTAGAATATCTACACATTTTCTGTATTTTTCCTAAGATTCATCCCCCTTCTTCAATACACAATTCCAACACTTCAAGGGGGAGTTGGAGAGCTTTCCTTGATTGTCATGTACCTAGGGTTGGATTATATCTCTTCTAATATTTTACTGGCTATTTCTTTCCCCTGCTTGTCAATAGATACAAACCATACATTTGTGGTACATTTTCTATTGAAAACATCTGAATTTGAAGTGCATTCCTGTTTGGTTCCTTTAATTAGATACCCTTCTGCTGTTTCCTCGGCGATATAGCCGTATTCATTATAAAAACCTCCATAGGTGTTTTGCCATTGTTTATTTCCCTCTTTATCGGTTTTAATGACAAACATATCGTAGTTGCCATTTCCGTAAGAGCTTGTGGAACCAATGATAAGATACCCATCCTCCGTAGCCAGAATAGATTGTGCCTTGTCATAACTGCTTCCTCCAAACTGTTTGAACCAAATTTCATTTCCATTGGGATAGTTTTTGGTTAACAGGATGTCTGAGGCATCCCCATTTCTAGATCCAATTGTCGTCACCTGAATGGATCCATCCTCCGTCTCAATTTTGGGCTGAAAGGTAAGATGGGTTTTCTTGGTAAAACGATTGTTTTTGGCCCTACTGTTAAGCGTTACAAGTATTTCAGTAGCTCTATCGAATGGATCTCTCTGGACCTTTAAAATGAAATTAGATGCTAATAACTCATTTCTATTAAGCGCATCAACTTCACGCTCCCTTTCCCGGTTTGAGAATAAAATTGTTAGGCTATCTTTCTCCACTAATTTGAGCTCAAACCCCATTTCTAATTCCTTGCTGTAATAGGTTCCCACAAGACCTTCTAAATCTGTGGATGAAGCCGGTAAGTCGGTATTTCTTTTATAGGTACCTATCTCTCCTGTTGGGTAAAACACGCATAATTCGTTTTCATAAAAAATGATCTTCTCCTGGGGATCGTAGGAAATATTAAACATGTTTTCACCCGCTGGGATAATTTCAATAGGGTTCCTATTTGCTCTTCTCCAATACGTTTTTCCTTCTTCCTGTACGATTCGAACCAGAGACTGATTGGGCGAAAGGTATTGCCCCAAAATTTGTACCTGCTCGGTGCTACTCCTATTTTCGTAGAACCTATCGTCATAGGTTGCCTTCTCTTCAATTTCTGGAAGAAGAAGAGATGCAACTTCATCTGCAATATTTCCACTCCAAATTTTCCCATTGTTGCTCATCACAAAAACGGATAGTTTTTCTTCTGGAAAGCGGCTGGTGTGGGAATGATAGCCAAAAGTTGAGCCAGAGTGATACTGCGCAACCCTACCGAGGCGACCCTCTAGTTCCAAGCCAAAGCCGTAGGTGTTAATTTCGCTGTTTGGAATGGGTTGCTGACTTTTAATTAATAGGGTATTGCTATTTTGCTGGGCATTTTGAACCGCCTGCTCATACATCAATTGGTCTTTGAGGGTTGTGTATAAAAAGCCATCCCCATTAAATTTGGTAACCGTTGGATCTTGAAGCCAAACCCCATTCCCCCAGTCAGAATATGGCTCTGCTCTATTGGGAATTATGCCCATGTAGCGTTTAAGAAAGGAGGTTTCGTTCATACCTAGTTCTTCAAAGAACTTCTTTGAGTAGTCGTTGAATGTTTCTCCAGAAATCTGCTCAATGATTTTTGTTAGGATGGTATACCCAGAATTGCTATACGAATACTTTGATCCAGGCGTAAATACGACTTCTTCCTGTTTTTCTAATAATTCAATCACATCAGCATTATCCATCCCAATTTGCATCCAATAAGGCTTGTTCATCATTTCTAATATGAAAACATAGTCTCTAATTCCGCTGGTATGGTTTAGTAAATGGCTAATCTTTATTTCCGCTTCTACTTTGGGATATAAGGAAGGAACATATTTCCTGATATCATCTTCCAGGGTTAACTTTTCCTCAAGGGATAATTGTAAAATCATCAGAGCCGTAAACTGCTTGGCGGTTGAGGCAATATTGAAGCGGGTGTTTTTATCTACTTTTACTTTATGGGAGAGATTGGCATACCCTAAGTAATTTTCATACACCACTTTCCCCTCTTGAACAATTCCTACGGCTAACCCAGGTGAATCATCACCTATATATTGATTCAGTATTTTGGTAACAGCTTCGCTATCGAATTCCTGTTTTGATTGAGAAAAAAGGTTTGCCGTAAATAATAGGAATAGTACCAAAAAGATGTTCTGCTTCGTCATATGATTGATTTTTGGGCAAAACTAACGTTACAAGGAACCTATTTCGTTTCAAATCACCATTTGAACCCAATTTTATAGCTGATTTTTTGTGATAAATTGTTTGGGCGTTGTGTCGGTATGCTTCTTGAAGGCCCTATTAAATGTGGTCTTGGAATTAAACCCACAATCCAAGGCGATACCTAGCAAGGTATTGCGTGTATGTTCGCCATTTTTCAACTTTTCGATGACCGCTTCAGCCCGTTTTTCATTTACAAAATCATTGAAGTTCATGTTGAACTCCTGATTGATGGCTTTGGAAATGATGTTGCGGTTTGTGTTTAACAAGCTTGCAAGGTCAGTTAAGGTTAAGTTGGGGTTTTTATAAATTTCCTCTGCTTCGAAAAGATGTTCGATTTTATCCTTCCACATAGGGACGGCTAGCGCTTCTTCTGATTCAGTATTATTTTCACCACTTCCTGGCGGTTCAAAACCGACTAATGGGGTAGCGGCCAATTTTATGGAGGTTTTTATAGTATTAGAATAGCCTGTAAGGGATATGTAAAACAATAAGATTGAAAAGCATAGATAATACCAATACTTACGCCCAAACTCTCCCCATTCGGGATTTAAAATAAAAAATAGCACCCTAAGCACTAAGATTAAGCTAAAAGCAATGATAAAATGCTTCATCCATTTGAAGGCAATTTCGTCAGCATAGCTCACTTCCTGTAAAGATAAGTTTCGGTAGCTTACATAGGACTTTAGGCTTGCAAATAAATAGAATAGCATAGAGATCAGCCCCGCCATTTGGTACCAGAAGTCTAAGTCTTTGTCTTTTCCATCTGCATAGAAGTAAAACTCCGCTAATATAAATGTATCGGTGAGGAAGACAATCAGGCTATAGATTAAATATAGGATTGCAGGTAGAAAGTGGATAAAATCTTTCGGTGTAAATTCCAGATTCCTATTTATCAGGGTTTTTACATAGAAATAGAATACAGGACCTATTAAAAATAGCTGTTGGAAAGGCACAAAGAATAAAAACTCCCTGTAGCTTTTTATGGAGTACCACTCTGCATACCCCAACATAAATGGACATATGTATAACCCCCCTAAGCAAATAAATGCCGCCAGCCATTTGCTGTGTTTTTCGTTCTCTTCAATTCCCTTTTTAAGGAGGAGGAAAGAAAAGACGACGGCATTG
>JBCCTX010000146.1:0-18651 GCA_039197765.1 Bacteroidota bacterium | reverse complement strand
GTTGTCTTTACTTTCAAATTACTATCAGTATTCGGGAAAGCAGCACTTCAAATGGATTGGGCTACGGGCCTTACATCCTAACATCTATGAAGGGAATGCTTTGCTGAGTCCGATTCCCCTACAAGCCTATACAGAAGATCCGGCCAACGAAAATTTGCTTCCCTCGGATCCAAGGAAAACTCGGCTCTTGAATTTGAGGAGCCAATACCAAAAGTCCTTGCAGCCCCTATCCTTGTGGGACACTGCTTCACAAGAAGTCAATACTTCTCACAACCCAGCGGAATCGCCTTCGAAACAGGAACTCTTGCTCAAGGAGATAGCAGCCTTAGAACAACAGCTGCAAGACCCATCAGATTTTTGGAAATTGTACATTCATTGGAAATCCTTGTTCCCATTTTTGTGGAACGCATCTGGAAAATTCCAAGGATTTGATTGGATCGGCTCCTCCCCACCCTCTATACGGCAGGAAAGTTTTAAATCCTTTAATTCCTACTTAAAAGACAGGTATTCAACCTACGACAGTCAGAGTAACTACGCGATTTACCTTATGGAATTAGCTGTAAGAATCCTAAGACCGGGAGGCCAATTCTTATTTCTCTGCCCAGAAAAAGTATACAAAGCACAGTATGCAGCTTCATTTAGGACCTGGATGCAGGAAAACACCCTTTTATCCTTTCAAAATCTCACCCCGGATTCTCCCTCAGAGCGTTACCTTAAAGGAGCGCTTCTGATAAGTGGTGCGAAAAATATGCCCGTTGAAAAAATAGGGGAGTGAATTAAAACCAGATTTCCTGAGCTGCCCGAAAGGTATTACAATGGGCCTCCACAATGTCTTTAATCAAGGGAGAATATCCACCACCAAGGGATACGGCCACTGGAATTCCGTTCTTTTTGCATTGCTGGAACACATATTCATCCCGCTTTTTACACCCTCGACGCGTGCAGGCAAGTTTCCCAAGTTTATCTGTTGCCAAGATATCGACTCCTGAAAGGTAGAATATCAGGTCTGGCGCTACCTGTTCGATAAGTTCAGGTAAATGGGATGCTAGCACACCCAAATAATAGGTATCGTCCGTCCCTACGGGAAGCCCAACATCTAAGTCCGAGTGTTCTTTTTGTAGGGGGTAGTTTGCCTCGCAATGCATGCTGAAGGTAAATACCCGAGGGTCATCTTGGAAGATGCGCGCTGTCCCGTTTCCTTGGTGGACGTCTAAATCTACCACTAGAATTTTCTGAAAATCTCCCCTATCCAAAAGATAGTTGGATGCAATTGCAATGTCATTCAATAGGCAAAATCCTTCTCCCCTGTCTCGAAAAGCATGGTGCGTACCTCCCGCACCATTGATACTTACGCCATGGGACTGTGCATAGTAGGCATTCTGAACTGTGCCCTGGGCAATGGTAATGGCACGTTCTACAAGTCTGGGGGATAGGGGAAAGCCCATTTTTCGTTGCTCCTTTGGAGTCAAATCTTGGTTCTTTACCCGTTCCCAATACACAGATGAATGAGTCATAAGTACGGTCTCCTCTGAAATTTTCCCAGGATCATACAGGTTCTCCTCATCAATCGTCCCCTCATAGAGGAGTTGTTCTGGAATAAGCTCGTATTTCTCCATTGGAAAGCGGTGTCCTTCTGGAAGGGGGTGCTTATATAAGGGAGACCAGGAAATATGGAGCATTGCGAATTCTTTAGCCGACCCAGGGTTATTTTTTTCTACGTTTAAACCCAACAATAATTTTTTCTTCGCGGATCTGCTTTAGCACGAGGGTTAGATGAACCAATACGGAGTCAATCCGCTTGGCAAAAACTGCATCTTGTGTTACCCTAGCCACTAAAGACTCCTCATCTTGTAACATAGCTTCTCCTGATTCCGCTACAGAAGATAGTCGATTAATCAACCCAGAAAGGGAATCAAGGTTTGAAACCAGCCTTGGTAAGAGGAGGCTATCCGCTTGTCGGGTAAGATGGTCGATGGATCCCAGGGGTTTTTCGGCCTTTACCAGCGTTGAGGCCAACATAGTCACTAGAGAATCGACTCCCTCAATGAGTTCATTTTCCTCCACAGATCTACTCAAGCGATCGATTCTACCCAATGAAGATTCCGCCAGATCTATCGTTCGCGAAACCGAACGGATATTTTCTTTCGAAAGTAGGAGCTGAATTCCCGCAAAAATGGAATCCATTCGTGTAACCAATGCTTCAATTTTGTTGTTATTGACTTGATCCATAATGGATCCCATTTGAGAAAAAGCACTGGAAAAATCCAAAGAGGTCTTTCCTTGAATAGGAGTGGATCGGCCCATTCGTTCCGGTCCCAGTCCCTGCACAATTTCAATCTGTTTACCTCCCATTAATTCTTTGGGTTGAATCTCTGCATGGGAACCTTCATAGATAGGAAAATCCCGGTCCAACTGGATACCCACTTCCACGGTATTTGCCTGAGGCAGAATGCTTGTGACCCTTCCCATGGTATATCCACGGATGTGTACAGGGTCGCCTACCAACAAGCCGCTTACGTGGGAGAATTCCGCAGTGTAGTTGATCCGGTCACCTGCAAAGAGATGAGACCGACTAGCCCATGTCAAACTTAGGTAAAAAAGAACGATGGCTACTAGTACGGTTAATCCTATTTTTATTTCTCTTTTCATTAGAATATTAATGTAAAAAACCGCCGAGAATTGAACCTAGATATATATAATAAAAAACTATTTTCGTCGTGTACTTATAGACACAATCAACCAAATTATTTATTGCGATATAAATACTGAAAATCGGAAATTATCAATTTCCACGTTTTGGTATTAAATTTGTACAAAACTATCATAGAAACCCTGTGGAGTGCGAACTCCTTTGCTTTTGTATCATGCCTAACTTTCAAAACCATACCATTATGGGAAGAATGAAAGATTTCCGAACCGCAAATCTACGAATTTGCCTCTTTCTTTTGCTTTCACTGCCTTTCTTTTACCTTTCACATGGCCAAAGCAACCAGTTTATGTACCATGTGGTAGAGCCAGGCCAGAATTTATTTCGGATTGCCCTAAAATACCAAACAAGTGTAGAAGAATTAAGGCGTTGGAATGGCATTCAAGGAAATACCATTCGTGTCGGGCAAAAATTAATTGTGGGTAAAAGGCTTTCCCCTCGTAAGTCTAAGCCGGATCCCTTTGGAGATGGACGTCCTTGGGAAGAGGCAGATTCAGAAGAAGTCTTTGAAAGGCCTGATTATGGTTCCACGCGAAGAAAAATCGACGATCCTCCCTCCTCGGTATTTTCTGATACTGACAACTGGAATGAAAAACCACCAGCAGAGAACCTCACAACCTCCTCCCGACGTTCTTCTAATTTGTACACGCTCTTCCTGGGCCAACCTTTTTTAGCTGGTAATCACAACTATGGATATGGTGCGGGTACAGATCAAATGGAGATGCTGGGACACTTACTTAGTCAGCAGGAGGGTAAGACCTATGGCAGGGTTGAAATCATGTCGTTCAAGGAGGGACCTACAGCTTACCAATCCTTCAACCAACAACTCCGATCCTTGAGCCTTAAGGCCAAAAATAATGACGTTCTCTTTCTGAATGTCTATGCAACATCAGAAAACCAGGATGGCTCAGTAGAAATTATATCTTCTGCCGATGAAAAAGAGCTCACCCGAGGCCTACGGCCAACTTTTAGGCAGATTCTGAAACTCACAGAGCCTGTCTCAGGTAAGAAACTCATAATATGCGATGTAAATGTGTCCCGGGCGGATGCGGAGGCCTATATACAGTCTTGTAACCTTACGGGAGAAGAAGTAGCCATTTTTCTCTCTAGTTGGAAGAAAGATTTCTCAAATTCTGGAGGTAAATGGCATCATGGAGCGATATTCAAAGCGTTTACCCTGGCATTGAAAGGAGCCGCAGATTTTAACCGAGACGGAGAAATTACCCTTACAGAAGCGGATATATATCTCAATGATAAAGTATCTGAACTCACAGGAAGCGTGCAATATGCACACATGATTTTCAATAGCTTTAGAAACCCAGACCAGGTTGTATTAACCCGCCTCTATTGATAATAAAATATACTTAGAACTAGTATAAGTACCTGGGCTTAGTGGAATAGGGAACTTCCAACGAATAAAATGGTCCTTTTTGAATACGCTGAGCGGTACAGGACAACCCAAAAGGTATAAACCAACAAACCACCAGAGGATACAATTGTATCTTCTGGCGGTCGAAAAAAGGATAAGGAATCTAAAAAATTTCTTTATTCAACTAGCGCAAGTTTTAGGTTTTAGCCATGCGCTGCTGATTTAGGTTTTGCTGCCACTTCCAAGCAGAAGCCATCATTTCCTCAATACCTATTTTGGCTTCCCAGCCTAGCTTTTCTTTTGCCAAAGAGCTGTCTGAGTAGATTGCCGTAACATCTCCAGGTCTCCGATCACCAACGACATAATTTAGTTTTTGTCCACTCACCTTTTCAAAGGCTTCAATAGCTTCCAGCACGGATACGCCATTACCTGAACCTAGGTTGAGAAATTCAAAGCGTTCTTGATTTTTGCTACTTAACAAATAATCCATCGCCATAACATGGGCTTCAGCTATATCTGTTACATGGATATAGTCTCGAACACAAGATCCATCTCGGGTGGGATAATCTCCACCAAATACGGTAAGTTGGGGAATCAGTCCTGATGCCGTCATGGTAATTACAGGTACCAGGTTATTGGGCTTATTTATGGGATCTTCTCCATTTAATCCAGAAGCATGGGCACCTACTGGATTGAAATAGCGAAGGGCCATGACTTTTTGTTTTTCGCTCGACGTTACAAAGTCTTTTATGATCTGCTCTCCTACCAACTTCGTATTTCCATAAGGGGATTCTGCCTTGCTCACCGGAGAAGCTTCCGTTACAGGTAATTGGTCAATCTCTCCATATACGGTGCAAGAAGAAGAAAAAATCACATTTTCAACTCCATACTTCTGGCTAGCCCCTAGTATGTTGATTAGAGAATTGAAATTGTTGCGGTAGTAATGAAGCGGCATCGCTACAGATTCTCCGACTGCCTTCAAAGCCGCAAAATGGATCACTCCCTCTATGTCAGGGTTTTCTGCAAATACAGCTTCCGTGGCGGCTTGGTCCGCTAAGTCAACCTCATAGTTTTTCACTTGCTTCCCCGTAATCTTTTCAATTCTACCTAAAGCATCCGCAGAGGAATTGATGAAATTATCTACAGAGATTACCTTGTATTGTTCATGAGAGAGAAGTTCTATAATTGTATGGGAACCAATATATCCTGTTCCACCTGTAACGAGAATTGTAGGCATAATGTATGATTTTATTTAGAAGGACCTATAGTTAAACTTCGAGCGAAAATCTAAAATAAGTCCAGATTGTCTTCAGGACCTATCCCAAATGGTTAAATTTTTCCCCTTAATGGATAAGTAACTTGAATAGGAACCATTTTTTCCCAAGAAATTTTTCTCAAACTGTCACAATTTTTTACAATTCTTTGTTATACTCTCATAACATTCGATAAGTTTACAACTCATCCAAAATTTAACGTACCATGGAAGTTCTCACCAAACCCCCCGGCCTATTAAATACCCTACATACATTTGACATATTTAAAGACATTGATCCCGAAGTAGTACAGTGGGTTCATGATGTATCAGAATACCACGTCTATAAAAAGGGGGAAAAATTCTTTGAGCCTGGAGACTCCATTGATCACATGGTCATCAATATGTCGGGAGAATGGGCCATTCAAATCAAGCAGGACAATACCTACAGGGATTATCAGAATGTTTTCCCTGGTACCATTTCAGGCTTACTCCCCTACTCTCGTCTAAAGACTGCGCAGGGCTATGGTGTAGCCATTAAGGAAAGTGAGGCACTTCTATTGCATAAGCGCAACTTTCCGGAGCTAGGTATAAAAAGCCCGGAGTTGATGCAAGCACTCGTAACGGCGATGATGGATAGGGTTCGAGACTACACCCAATTCAAAAACCAAAATGAGAAATTGCTTTCCCTAGGGAAACTCTCTGCGGGGCTTGCCCACGAACTCAATAATCCTGCCTCGGCTATGGTGCGCTCTGCCCAAGAATTAAGGACCAAAATTCACCACTCCCCTGAAAAGTTCAAACAGGTGACAGCCATTCGGATGAGTCCTGAGCATATCGATGCTGTCAATCAGGTTCTCTTCTCCAAAATAGAACAAGACTATACCTGTACCCTTACCATGATCGAGCGGACAGATCTAGAGGATGAGTATATAGATTGGTTGGAAGAACGGGGCGTAAAAGACCCAGAGGAGGTAGCTGTTACCTTTGTTGAATCGGGAATGAAGCAGGAAGATTTAGATGAACTGGAGAGTCTCCTACCTGCGGAATACATTGGCCCCGTGTTAGGTTGGATCGAAAGTACCTTAAGTCTGGAACGCTTGATCAAAGAAATCCAAGATTCTGCCGACCGCATTTCCAAACTGGTAACCTCCGTAAAAGCCTACAGCCACATGGACAGAGGCCAGGATAAAGAGGCGGTAGACATTCATGAAGGGATTCGCAGTACCATCATTATGATGAAGCACAAGCTCAAGGATAAAAAAATACAAGTAGTAGAAAACTATGACGAATCTAGCCCCAACATTCCTCTTCATGTAGGAGAAATGAATCAAGTTTGGACAAACCTCATCGACAATGCAATTGATGCAATGGATCCAGAGGGAACGCTTACCATTACCTCCTTACACAATGCCATGTTCAAGCGAATTGAAGTAGATTTAGCAGATAATGGCTCAGGAATTTCAGAAGAAATCCAGAACAAAATTTTCGACCCCTTTTTCACCACAAAAGGAGTTGGAGAAGGTACAGGAATTGGCCTGGATACCTCTCTAAAAATTGTCAAGCGCCATGGTGGAATTATCGAACTCACTTCCCAACCCGGTAAAACTGTATTTAAAGTTTGCTTACCCTTAGTTTCCTAGCATGAAAAAACCCATCATATTTTCCATCGATGACGACATCCAGGTACTGAGCTCTTTAAAGAGAGACTTGAGGTCTAATTACAAAAAAGAATTTCGCGTAGTAAGTACCGCAGATGTCAATGAAGCGCTTGAAGCCCTAGATAGCTTTAAGAAAAAAGGAGAGGACATAGCCCTTTTTATCTCAGATCAACGGATGCCCATCCTCAATGGCGTAGAATTCTTGGAAAAGGCAAAAGAGATATATCCGGAAGCAAAACGCGTGCTTCTTACAGCATATTCCGAAACTGACGCCGCCATTAAGGCCATTAATGATGTCCAGCTTGATTATTACCTATTGAAACCTTGGGACCCACCTGAAGAAAAATTATATCCGGTACTAGACGAACTCTTAGAGGAGTGGGAAAGCACGCATATTCCCAATTTTCAAGGCATTCGAATGGTTGGAAACCAGTACGACCCACTCACGCACACCTTAAAAGATTTCCTGGCAGGGAACCTCAGACCTTATCAATGGCTGGATATTGAACTAAATCCCAAAGGGCGAGAGCTTCTCCAGATCCACGAACTCGCCGAGGATAAGCTTCCGGTCATAGCCTTCGAAAATGGGGAATTCCTCATTCAGCCTTCTATACAAGACCTTGCCACTAAGATCGGCTTGCATCCTACGGCTCAAACGGAGATGTACGATGTAGTAATTATCGGAGCTGGACCTGCAGGCCTTTCTGCTGCCGTTTACGGGGCTACCGAAGGATTAAAAACCCTACTTATCGAACGTAGAGCTCCTGGAGGCCAGGCTGGAACTTCCTCCAGGATCGAGAATTATTTGGGCTTCCCTAATGGATTGAGTGGAGCAGAGCTTACCCGCAGGGCCCTAACCCAAGCCCAACGATTCGGGACAGAGTTTTTATCTCCACAAGAAGTAGTAGATATTCGCCTAGAACACCCGTATAAAATCTTGACCTTAGGAGATGGAAGTACGATTTCCACAAAAAGCATTATCATAACAACAGGGGTCGCCTACCGGAAATTAGACACACCCGGAATAGCGGATTATTCAGGAGCTGGGATCTATTATGGTGCCGCTATGACCGAGGCCAAAAGTTGTTCTAATAAACAGGTATACATCGTTGGAGGAGGAAACTCGGCTGGCCAGGGGGCAGTATATTTATCTAAGTTTGCAGAAAAAGTTACTATTTTGGTCCGTAAACCGGACTTGAGTGCCACTATGTCTAGTTACCTAATTGACCAAATCAATGAAATTCCCAATATTTCTGTAGAGGGAAGAAGACAAATCGTAGAAGCTAAAGGGGAAAATGGGCACCTGTCGTGCTTGCAGATCGAGGATATGGACTCAGGGGAAAGAGAACTTTTTAAAGCTGATGCCTTATTTATCTTTATTGGAACCAAGCCCTACACCCAATGGATCTCGGTGGAAATGCTGAGAAATGAAAAAGGGTATCTGGAAACAGGGCGAAACTTAAATAAATACACTTCGTTTCAAAAGATATGGAAACAAGCTCGTGAGCCTTATGTACTCGAAACCTGTCAGCCTGGAATATTTGCTGCAGGGGACGTACGGGCCGGAGCTATGAACCGCGTTGCAAGTGCAGTTGGGGAAGGAGCCATGGCCATTAAATTTGTGCACCAATACCTAGATACCATTTAAGCGTTGAATCTATGGGTCGATCTAGGTTTTGAGGTTAATTATTGTCTAAAAAATGAACTTAAACCAAACGTATCAACACGTAAGAAGTCATACTGAAAATATCTGCGCCCCACTAGAAGAAGGAGACTACTTGTCCCAGCCCATTGAGGATGTTAGTCCCCCAAAATGGCATTTAGGCCATAGCACTTGGTTTTTTGAAACCTTCGTTCTCAAACCTCATTTAGCAGATTATTCTCCCTATCACGAGCGGTTTAGTTTCATTTTTAACAGTTACTACGAACACGCTGGAGAGCGAATCCAGCGATTCAGTAGAGGAAACCTTACGCGACCGAGTGTTTCGGAGGTCTATTCCTACAGAAAACACGTTGATCAGCACATGGATCGACTGATCGCTTCCAAACAAGGAGATCGTACGTTCCAGGATCTCGTTATTTTGGGGCTAAACCACGAACAGCAACATCAGGAATTACTTTTTTCTGACATTAAATACATTCTTTCCCAAAATCCCTTGAATCCTGTTTACAGTGAAAAATGGGAAGGAGCTGGAAAGGAAACGGAAGGAAAAGACTTTGTTGCCATAGAGGAAGGGGTTTACACCATAGGATTCCAAGGGGAGGGATTCCATTTTGACAATGAACTGGGTGTCCACAAAGTGTACCTTCAACATGCACACATTCAAAATGGATTAGTTACATCTGGGGAATATTTAGAATTTATTGAAGCCGGGGGATACAAAGATTTCCGCTACTGGCTTTCAGAAGCCTGGGCGTGGGTACAAGAAAATAAAATCCAAGCTCCCCTTTATTGGCATCATTCCAAAGAAGGTTGGGTGCGCTACAGCTTAAAAGGAGTAGTACCCATTAATCCGATGGAACCTGTCAGCCATATAAGCTTTTTCGAAGCAGACGCCTTTGCCAATTGGGCGGGGAAAAGACTCCCTACGGAATTCGAATGGGAGGTTGCAAGCCCTAAGCTTTCTTATGGCAAGGCCTGGGAATGGACCGCAAGTGCCTATTTACCTTATCCTGGGTTTGAGAAGGCCCCTGGTGCACTAGGAGAATACAATGGCAAATTTATGGTAAACCAAATGGTCTTACGTGGAGGTTCTGTCGCTACCTCTTCAGGCCATTCACGCCCAACTTATCGCAATTTTTTTCACCCCGACAAACGTTGGCAGTTCACCGGAATTCGCCTAGCAGAATAATGATCGTTTATCAACCCAACAAGCACTTCCTAAAAGACATTGGTCACCTAGCGAGGAGCTGGACCATGGTGAAAATTTTTCGTGCGGTCCTGCTTATCGGGATATACACGCTCGCCCTTTCCCTCGCAATCTTCTACCTTGGATGGGATGAATACACCCAATTGGATGCTCAGATTTTCTCCTTTTTAGGGATTGTCCTCAGTATCTTATTGGTATTCCGAACAAACTCTGCTTATGATCGCTGGTGGGAGGGGAGAAAACAATGGGGAGCCCTTGTAAATCATTGTAGGAACCTGGCAGTAATGGCTCATGCAACCTTCCCTAGGGAGGATATGAAGAGCCGTAAATATTTGGCCACCCATATTTCAAATTTCTGCATTGCCTTTAAAGAGCATTTACGGGAGGGAACTAAATTGGAAGAACTAATCCATGTAGGAGAACAGGAGAAGGCCGTTTATCAAAGCAAAGATCATATTCCCAATCACATTTCCTATGAGATACACCAGCTGGTACGTGCTGCCCATGAAAACGGAAGCATCAGTCTAGGGGATTACCTCAATCATAAACCTCACCTACAAGCCTTGCTAGACATTTTGGGGGCTTGTGAGCGAATCAAGAAAACCCCCATTCCCTTTTCCTATGCGGTATATATAAAAATCTTCATCCTTGGATATAGTTTACTACTACCCTTTGCCTTGTACTCTGCGTTTGGACTTTGGACGCCTATTCTGGAGATGTTCGTGTTTTTCGCATTTATGGGGGTAGAACTCATGGCGGAGGAAATTGAAGATCCCTTCGGTTTAGACTGTAATGACCTTCCCACAGGGGATATTGCCCATACGATCAAAAGAAATGTGCATGAGATCCTTGAAGTCAAAACCTCTAAGTTGAAAGGGTTAGAACACGAACTCTATGAAAAGGTCTTTTGAATATGAATGATTTTGCTAAGGACGTACTAAAGGGACTCTCTTCTGATCCCAAATTTCTACCATCCAAGTACTTTTATGATGAAGCGGGCAGTAAGTTGTTCGAGGAAATCATGCATTCAGAAGAGTACTACCTGACAGACAAAGAATTTGAGATAATGGAAACCCATGGCGCCGATTTTCTGCGCCATTTTCAATCTCGTGAAATACCCTTTGACCTTATAGAACTCGGCTCAGGAAATGGTATAAAGACCCAATTACTCCTGGAATACTTTGTATCCCATCAAGCGAATTTTCGCTATTCGCCTATAGATATTTCTGGATCTGCATTAGAAAAACTTACGGCTGATGTCCACGCGAAATTTCCTTCCGTCCAGATTCATCCCATAGTTGGAGATTATTTTCATGCCCTCGAACAGGTGAAGGAATCAAAAGAATTTCGAAAGGTACTGCTTTTCATGGGGGGAAACATTGGAAATTTCTCTGAAGCAGAAACCCATACCTTTCTTAAAAAGATCCATTCTTACATGAATCCCAATGATCTCCTAGTAATTGGAATAGATCTATGGAAAAATCCCTTAACCATTGAAGCAGCATATAATGATTCCACAGGGTATACGCGGGAGTTCAACCTAAATTTGCTCAAAAGAATCAACCGGGAATTGGGAGCTAATTTCAATGTAGGTTCCTTTATGCACTACCCTACCTACGACATCGAAAAAAGCGAAATGAAAAGCTATCTAGTCAGTAAAAAAGATCAAATTGTCCACATAGAGGAACTTAGTACTTCATTTTCTTTTGGCGCATGGGAGTATATCCATACCGAAATTTCTAAAAAATATTCTGTAAGCCAGATCGAAAAATTAGCTACCGCTACAGGCTTTCAAGTTGAGGAACACGTTTTCGATGGAGAAAAGTACTTTACAAATTCGATATGGAAAAAACCTTAGGCAATCAGAGCCTTCCTTGCGACTTTCCCATCCAGCAGGAAAGAAAATAGGTAAGCCTTGCCCCCACATTTCCATCCCAATCATTCCCTATACCCGCCACTTCCACTAGGTCAAATCCAATTAGGATTCGGCCGCTTTGAACCAGTTTTCTCACCAAATAGCAAAACTGTGCATAGCTTAAGCCACCGGGAACAGGCGTCCCTGTATTGGGACAAAATCGCGCCTCCAATCCATCTATATCTAAGCTGAGATAAACTTTTTCTGGCAACTCTTTTAAAATTTCATCCACTTGCTCACTCCAGCTTACCCCTTCTTGAAGGTGATCTTGTAAATCTTGATCCCAAAAAACTTTGATCTTATCCTTTTGAGCCTCTGTACGATTAATTTCCTCTTCGCAGCAATCTCGTATCCCTAATTGTACAACTCTGGAAATCTGGGGAATTTGAATGGCGTGAAAGAAGGTAGAGGCATGGGAATACTCAAAGTCCTGATAAGACTCTCGCAGATCCATATGGGCATCAATGTGTAAAACGCCAAATGAATCGTATTTTTCTGCAAGGGCATCTAAAAGTCCCAAGGAAACGCTGTGGTCTCCTCCTATTACTCCTAGTAGTTTCCCCCTAGCAATCAAGGACTGGGACTCTCCCTTAACCCAAGCCCTCAATTCTCCAGCTGCCTGGTTGACATGTGAGATAATATTCTGGCTAAGCGTCTGCCAAATATCGTCTGAATCCGTGCCTGATTCATTCTCCAAGGCCTGAATATATTCTTCGGCCATGGGTCGCAACTCCTGGCTTCTCTGAAGCCAGTGTGGATCAGGAGGTCGAAAGAAAATGCCCATTTGCCAAGCAGTGGGGAGATCTGGAATAAAGAGATTTACCCGATAGGATGACTCCAAAATATTTATAGGTCCGGTACAAGCCCCCCCTTTATGGGAACTGGTAACATCCCATGGAACGGTAATCAAGACTACTTCGGCGTCCTCTTCTTCAAAGGGAAGTCCAATGAATTTCCCATTTGCAAGCCTCACTCCATTAGGATCAAAACTTTTAATTTTTTTTGATTTGCTCATTCCTATCTTTCTCGTATTTTCGGCCAAATTAATTTAAAATCCCTTACAACACATGCCTGAAATTTTAATTAAAGAATGTAATTCAACACGAATCCTAACCTACATCACCTCCTTCGGCATGGGGAATTAGTTGGGGATTGCAAATGATGTATAAACAACTGCCACATATACCTACCCCCTGTTTTGTGTTAGAGGAAGAGAAATTGGAGGTTAACCTGAAAATTTTAGAGAGGGTACAACGGAAGACTGGTGTAGACATTCTATTGGCACTCAAAGGATTTGCCCTTTGGGCCTCTTTCCCATTGGTCAAGCAGTATTTAGCTGGGGCTACTGCGAGCTCTCTTAATGAAGCAAAGTTGTGTTATGAGATGTTGGGAAGCCTAGCACATTGTTACTTTGTAGCTTATCTGCCAGAAGAATTTGAACAGGTAATAGACATAAGTTCTCACGTCTCCTTTAATTCAATTGAGGAATACAAAAGATTCAAGGAGCTTCTTCATACCCATCCTTCTGCTCCCTCCGCTGGAATTAGGGTAAACCCTTTATATTCAAATGTAAATTCAGAGGTAAACAATCCCGCTTCTAGAAACTCTCGCCTAGGCGTACTCCCAGAAGAACTTCAGGGGGGGCTTCCAGTGGGGATAGAGGGCCTCCATGTTCATACCCTGGGTGAATCCGATTCATTCGCCTTAGAGCAACTTATCAAGGCCTTAGAAAAGTACTATGAATCATTCCTGCACCAAGTAAAATGGATAAATCTAGGCGGGGGGCATCTGATGACCGATGCAAAGTATGACCTAGAACATGGAATCAAATTACTGTCAGAATTCCGAGAAAAATACGAGTTGGAAGTCCTGTTAGAACCCGGAAGCGCAGTAGCTTGGCAAACGGGTGTTCTTCTTTGTAGGGTAATGGATATTATCCCTCGAGAGCCTTATCCCATCGCCATTCTGGATGTTTCTTTTAGCGCCCACATACCTGATACCTTGGAAATGCCCTACAACCCTAAGATTAGGGGGGCATCAATGCCTATTTCCGGAAAACCTACCTATACGCTTGGGGGCATTTCCTGCCTGGCAGGAGACTACCTATCAGCTTACTCATTTGACCAAGAACTCAAGGTTGGTGATCGGCTGATTATCGAAGACATGATTCATTATACCATGGTAAAAACAACTATGTTTAATGGGGTTAAGCACCCTTCCATTGCGATTCAAAGAAAAGATAAATCCATCGAAATCATTAGAAATTTTACCTATGAAGACTACAAAAGTCGTCTTTCATAAATTGGACCTTTAATTACACAACATAAAAGCCACAAAAACTATATCCTTTAAATTTCCTACATTTACAAAAATTAATAATTCAATTCTTGCATGCCGAACTCTTCTATCCTTACCGATTCTTCTGTTTCATTTCTCGAACGCTATGTAAATAATCATGCTCCAACGGGCTTTGAATCTTCCGGTCAGAAACTGTGGCTGGATTACCTCAAACCCTATATCGACGAATACCACATCGATAGTTATGGAACTGCCTATGGAGTAGTTAATCCCGATTCAGACTTCAAAGTAGTAATTGAGGCACATGCCGACGAGATTTCCTGGTTTGTAAACTATATCAACGACGATGGTTTCATTTACGTGGTGAGGAATGGAGGATCTGACCACCAGATAGCCCCCTCAAAAAGGGTTAATATCCATGCCGATAAGGGGATTGTCAAGGGAGTATTCGGATGGCCTGCCATCCATACCCGAAAGGGGGATAAAGAACAAAGTCCTACCCTCAAAAATATATTTATTGACTGTGGTTGTACCTCGAAAAAAGAGGTAGAGGAGATGGGGATTCACGTGGGAACCGTCATCACCTTTGACGATGCGTTCACCACCCTTAATGATCGATTCTACATGGGGAGAGCCCTGGATAATCGTATGGGAGGATTCATGATTGCCGAAGTAGCTAGGTTGCTAAAAGCAAACAAAAAAAGCCTACCCTATGGTTTGTATATTGTAAATGCTGTCCAAGAGGAGGTAGGACTTCGAGGAGCACAAATGGTTGCAGAGCGCATTCAGCCACATGTGGCCATTGTAACAGATGTAACCCATGATACCCATACCCCTATGATCGATAAGGTACAGAGAGGAGATGTAAAAACCGGTAGGGGTCCAACTATTACCACAGCTCCCGCAGTTCACAACACCTTAAAGCAGATGTTGATCCAAGCTGCAAAAGAAAATGAGATTCCCTTCCAGTACGAAGCATCTTCAAGGTTTACAGGCACAGATACAGATGCCTTTGCCTATTCCAATATGGGAGTACCTTCCGCATTAATTTCCCTACCCCTCAAATACATGCATACCACGGTGGAAATGTGCCACAAGGAAGACGTTGAAAATACCATAAAACTTATATACGAGTCCCTTCAGGCGATCCCCAAGGATATGGATTTTAGATATTTTACGTAAATTTGCACCTCACTTGCAAAGAAACATTCATGAGAGGATACGTATTGTTGTTTTGTTTGGGGCTACTTTGGGTGCATACAAGTTGGGGCCAGGGAGCTGAAGATGAGCCAGATATCAATGAGTTCATTTTTGTAGAGGAAGAGGCTAAGCCTATAAATCTTGCTGAGGTGAATCAGACGATTGGTTACCCCGATAGTGCCCGTATCAAGGGAATAGAAGGACGGGTTGTTGCACGGATTTTGGTAGATGAGGAAGGAAATTACCTCAAGCACCAAATTACAGGAAAAGCTGACTCCTTACTCGTTGTAGCAGTGGAGGAACACATATCCGAATTGAAGTTCTCTCCAGCTAAGAATGGAGGGAAAGTGTTAAAGTATTGGGTAAATATTCCCTTCAACTTTAAGCTCGATCTCAAAAGCCCACAGGAGCAAGCCATAGACTACTTGACCGCCTTGATGGCAGAAAAGGGAGAGACTTACATGGGATACTTACAACGTGGGCTTCAATACCTGGAAATAGGGCAATTTGAGTCTGCTTTGGCAGATTTTGATAAAAGTCTCGCCATGAATCCCGCTCCTGAATCCGAACCAGACAGTGGGAAAAGCTTTCGCGTATATGCCTATTATGGCCGTGCGAAAGCACATTCTTCTTCGGATAAGTGGGTGGAAACCCTGTCAGACCTCAATAGTGCAATCGCTATTGCAGAATCAGATGCTGGGCAGGATTCTTTGATCGCCTCTACCCTACCCAATATGTATTCTGATAGGGGATTTGCACAATTTACCCAGGAAAAATTTGATGGAGCCTTGGAAGACTATTCCCAAGCGGTCTCCCTGGCGCCTCAAAATGCCTGTGAGGTCTACACCTTGATAGCTGATGTATACATCGCCAGAGATCAATTCAAGGAACTAGTAGCTACCTATGACAAGATTATCGAGTGCAAGCCCAATGATAAGTTGATTACCTACAGCAGAGGGTTTTATCGAATGGAGTTAGGTGACTACCAAGGTGCCGTTGAGGATTTTCATGCAACAGTGGACCGTAACTTAGATCCTAATGTCCGCATTGCCGCACTCAATAGTAGTTCTCAAGCCAATCTTAGAATGGAAAACTACGAAGGTGCCCTCAAAGACCTTGAGGAAGCCTTGGTTATTAATGTCCTGAATGCAAAAACCTACTTCCTTCGTGCAAAGGTATACCTCGCTCAAGGAAATACTGAAGGGCTGTGTAAAGACCTAGGACTTGCAATGGATTATGGACTGGAAGACCAATCCCCAGAGGATGCCCAAGAAGCCCAGAATTTGAAGGAGGAAAATTGCCAGTAAATTCCCCCATTACAAGTCTATTCTTCCAATTCGCGGAAGAGGATTAAAATCATAGACTTCTATAATCTCCTTTATTCCGCGGAAAAGAGTAGTTGGTCGCCAGTTGGGCTCTAGCTCAGCAAGGGGAATCAGTACGAATCCTCGCTGAGTATAATAAGGATGGGGAAGCGTCAAGCTATCGGAAAGAATTATTTTCCTATGAAACTCCAGGATGTCTATGTCAATTAACCTTGGACCCCATTTAACCGTCCGTTCACGTCCCATTTCGGTTTCAGTGCTTAGGCAAATTTCTAATAATGCTTGAGGAGAATCGGTATAGCCTACCTCAATAACCATATTGTAAAAGCTATCCTGCTCCTCTATCCCCCAGGGAGGGGTCTCATAAACCGATGAACAACGCTTAACTTCTACTCCCGCTTGGTGCAACCGAATCAAGGCATCTGTTAGGTTTCTTCCCTTATCTCCTAAATTGGTACCGATGCCCAAAAAAATCATATTTTTTTGCAAATTGCCTGCTAATTCAAACTTTAACGCCATTACTGCGTCATTATATCCAAACAAGATACTACTGATATGACTTTCGGCAAATCCTTTCTTGCAAGCCTTCTCGCCTTCTTGGTTGGAGCTGTGCTTTTCGCATTTCTATTTTTTATCATCATTAGTGCTTTCATCGCTGCAGCGGGTAGTTCCGATCCTATTGCTGTAAAGGATAACACCATACTCCACCTTCAACTCAACAAATCCATCGTTGAAAATGCCCGAGTGGATGAACCCGATTTCGACTTTGGAAATTCTGTACCTATGCCCATACCGGGTCTTGCTGTTAGCTCCGGTAAGATGGGCTTATACCAAATTCTCATGAATATTCGCCAAGCAACTGAAGATGAGCGAATTAAGGGGATGTATCTCAACCTTCAAACAGCCGTACCAACTGGATGGGCCAACTTGACTGCTATCCGTGAAGCACTTCAAGAGTTTAAAGATGCTGGGAAATTTATCTATGCCTACTCTGAACTCTACACAGAAAATAGTTACTACCTAGCTTCTGTAGCTGATTCCATTTTTATGCCTGCCGAAGGAATTTTGGAACACAACGGAATAGGGGGTATTCCTGAGTTTTACTCAGGATTATTCGAAAAAGTAGGGGTAAAGCCCAAAGTATTTAAGGTCGGTACCTTTAAAAGTGCTACCGAACAATATACTGAGAAGAAAATGAGCGACTCAAGTCGCTACCAAACCCAAGTATACTTGGACGAGTTCTGGGATATATACAAAGACGCAGTTGCTGAAAGTAGAAATATGAGTCCTTCGGAAGTGGATGCCCTAGCAGAAAGCTTTATTTTTGGGAAAGGAGACAAAGCCTTGAAAGATGGATTTATAGATGGTATTGCAATAGCCTCTAATCTTCGTCCCATATTCAATCGTGCTATTGGGGAAGAAGACCTAGAAAAAGCTGTTCCTTTCCTCAGTTTTAAAAAATACATGCAAGCCAAAAAGGAAGGAACTGGGAATAGTTCTCGCAATAGAATAGCCGTAATTTTTGCTGAAGGAACGATCACCTCCGGCAAGAGTTCTGATGGAACCATGGGTTCTGCAACCATCGTACAGGAATTGCGCAAAGCACGGCATGACGACAAAATCAAGGCTGTTGTACTGCGCGTAAATAGTCCAGGTGGATCTATTATCGCCTCTGACATAATGGCCAAAGAAATTGAGCTATTAAAGGCTGCCGGCAAGCCTATTATCGCTTCTATGGGAAGCGTAGCCGCAAGCGGGGGATATTACATTTCCGCGCCTTGCGATAAAATCTATGCTCAACCCAATACCATAACGGGTTCTATTGGCATCTTTGGTATCATGCTCAATACGGAGGAACTCTTTACGGAGAACCTAGGCATTAGCTTCGACGAAGTTGCCACACATAAATACACAAATATTGGCGTCCCTGTGCGTCCTATGTCCGACGCCGAGTCAGCCTTTATCCAAGCCAATGTCAATGATGGGTATAGCACCTTCATCCATCTGGTTAGAGAAAACCGCAACTTCCCCGACTCTGCCAGTGTAGACAAAAT
>JBCCTX010000145.1:0-18754 GCA_039197765.1 Bacteroidota bacterium | reverse complement strand
GAGCTACGCTAAGCGTCTGGACACTTACGGTGATCCATGCGATAAGTAAGGTTGCTACAGCCGGTACCACAAAAAACCATCCCTGGAGCGCGATACTGTAGGCAAAATTTTCCAGCCAATTGTGAGCAATCAAGTAGCTGATGGGAATGGCAACGACAATAGAGGCTAGGACCATTTTCGAAAAATCAGCTGTCAGAATTTGTACTAGCTGGGATACAGTGGCACCTAGTACCTTCCGTATGCCCATTTCTTTTTTCCTTCGGCTTGCTGTAAAGGCTGCTAACCCTAAGAGCCCTAAGCAAGAAATGAGAATGGCAATAAAGGAAGCGTATTTCGATAGAACGGCTACACGTGCCTCTGCCTCATAAAGCAATTGGTATTCCTGATCCATGAAGGAAAATTCAAAGGGAAATCCAGGGTGAAACGCCTCGTATATTTCCGTTAGCTTTTTGAGGGTAGTTCCCTGCTCGTCGGCTTGAAGTTTGACCATAATATCTTTGCCTTCAGCAAGAAACCTGATGAAAGTGGGCTTGATAGCTGTATGAAGGGATTCGTTGTGAAAGTCTTCTACCACTCCGATGATTTCCAGTTCTAAGAGATTATCGGTTCCTCTAGTTAAGATTTTTCCGATGGGATTTTCGTATCCGATAACTGCCGCAGCTGCTTCATTAATGATGACCTTTCTTCTTTCGTTCGTGTAAGCCCTAGAGAAGGATCTTCCTTCTTTGAGTTCGATTCCGAGGGTCTTCAAATAGTCATATCCCACATGAGGCCTGGGTACATTGAGCTCCAGATTGGGGTCTTGACCTTCCCAATTGGGAGCAACACCGAAGTTGGTATTTTTCAAAAAACTGCCGCCATAAATATTAGTCGCACTTATAATTCCTGGCACATTTCTAACCTGTGTCATAAAGGTCTCTACCTTCTCACTGGTTATTCCTTTGCTAACAAAGCTTATCACATTTTCCTTGCTATAGCCTAAGTTCTTTTTTTGTATAAAGGAAATTTGCTGGTGAATGATAAGCACAGCGATTATAAAAATGACCGAAAGGGTAAACTGAAAGACAACTAAGCCTTTTCGAATCCATGTCTCCCCCGAGGAGAAGGAACCTTTTTGCTTCAAGATACTTACAGGGCTATATCTAGAAAGGTACAGAGCTGGATAACTTCCTGCAATGAGCCCCGTAAGGAGGATGAACCCTATAAGGGTGAGTGGGCCAAAATAAGTAAAGTTCAGGTGAATATTTGTACCTGTTATTGTGTTAAACTGGGGAAGAAAAATAGCTACTAGGATGAAAGCGACGATAGAAGATATAAAAGTCATTAGTAGAGACTCACTCAAAAATTGAAAGACCAAATCTTTTCGGGTTGCACCTGTTGCCTTTTTTACCCCAACTTCTTTTTGCCGAACGGAAGCCTTTGCCGTGGATAGGTTGATAAAATTTACACAGGCCATAATGAGTAAAAACAAAGCGATTAGTGAAAATAATTGAACATATAGGATTCTTCCCCCCGAAACTTTACCCGCTTCATACTGACCATATAAATGACGCTGAGAAAACTGTTGCAGGAACAAGGTGCTCTGTTCTCTGAACCTGTGTTTCGGCTTTAGGTAGTTCTCTATCTTTTCGTTTACTTGGTCGACATTGATTCCTTCGCGTAGCACGACGAATGTTTCAACGGCATCTGTATACCATTCCCGGGTTTCAATGGTGTTATCTAGTAATACTTCAATAGGGAATACTAATTCGAATTGGATAGATGAATTTGTAGGAGGATTTTCAAAAACGCCTGAGACTAGGAAGGAACCAGAAAAGTCTTTTTGCTCCCATTCAAGGGTCTTTCCAACTATATTTTGGGATGTCCCGAATACTTTATTTGCTAAGCCTTCGGAAATTACAACGGCTTTTTTATCTGACAGGACATTGCCTACGTTTCCCTGGATGAGGGGATAAGAAAATACGTGGAAAAAGTCTTCGCTAGCACAAATTCCCTTGGCCTGAATCTGTATCTCTTTCTGTTCATCGGATACAATTCCTTTTTCCGTAAAATAATACCGATTGTTCATACAGGCTGCATGTTCGACTTCTGGGATTTCATCGAGAAAGGCATCAGTCAACTGTACAGGAGAGTAGGAAAAAGTCATAATCCCTTCGGAATTCCCGTGGTAGTTCTGCATCACCTGGTACAGTCTATCGTCATTTTCATGGAAGGTATCAACCTGTAATTCACTGGTAATCCAGGTATAGATGAGGATAGCAGCAGCTAGGCCCATTGATAACCCAATAAGATTGATGAGAAATGTGCTTTTATTTCGCAAGAAACTGCGATACGTAATGAGTAGGTTATGCTGTATCATTGGGAAATAGATTAAATAAGGAATAGAAAATGGCTTGATAAACGCTGGGTGAAAGTGCCGGATAACTTGCCAGGTAAAAGCGCGCCTTGCACGGTGAGGATTATTTTTCCCCAAGTCTTCAAACAGCTCCAGCAAGTCCCCTTCAATTTCCTCGAGATAGTCTTCCCGACAAAACCAGCGGAGGAACTTATGTGCATGTTTGGGAGGTTGGGGCATACAATAGAGGTTTGATAGTTTAATAGTCCATAGTCGGTGGTCGGTTGTTGTTAGGTAATTTTCAAAGTGGTACCACAAATTTCTACAGACTACGTACCACCGACTACCAGTCATTCTACTCATCCTTCAGACACTCAACGGGATCTACACGGGCTGCTCTGAGGGTTTGGGTACTTACGGTAAACCATGCTACGAGTAATGTGGCAGATGCTGCTACGACGAAATACCATCCATTAAGGGGTATCCTTTCTGCAAAGCCATTGAGCCAGTTTCGAGCGAGGAAGTAGCTGATAGGGGTAGCTATCAGGATGGAGAGCAACACCATCTTGGTAAAGTCAGCCGAGAGCATCGATACCAATTGATAGGTGGTAGCTCCTAGAATTTTTCGAATGCCGATTTCTTTGGTCCGACGTTCAGCCGTAAAGGAAGCCAATCCAAAGAGCCCTAAGCAAGAAATAATAATGGCAACGCCTGCAAAATAATTGGATAGACTTCCGACCCGCATTTCTGATTCGTATAATGCTTGGTAGTCCTCATCCAAAAAGGTGAAATCAAAGTTCAGTCCTGGTAGGTTTGCTTCGTGATAAGCCGCAATCCGTTCAAGGGTAGGCTGAACCTTTCCCTCTTCCAGTTTTATCATTAACGTTCGTCCATAGGGCTGAAAACGGAAGAACATAGGTTTTAACGGATTGTGTAAAGATCCGTAATGAAAATCTTTAACTAGACCGACAATCTCTGATTTGCCACTCCAATTGATCAAGGACCCAACCGGGTTATCAGTTCCCATCTTCCTTGCGAAAGCTTCATTCACAATGATTTTGTTGTAATCATCATTAAGGTCCCTGCTAAAGGATCTCCCTGCCAACAGTTCAACCCCAAGGGTTTCAATGGCATCTTCTCCGATAACTGGGGAGGTAAAAGAGTGGGACTCTCCTTCAGGCATGCCTTCCCAGGATACGCCTCCTTGGCCATACAGGCGTTCTACAATATCTCCACTCATACAAGAGGCATTCCTTACCCCTGGAATATTTCGCAAGCCCTCCAGAAAGAAATAAAATGTTTGGTTGGTCTTTCCCATTTCCCTGCGCTCCCAACCACTGTAGAGTTCTCCTTTCCAGGAAAATTGAATGATGTTATCTCTATTATAGCCCAGGTTTTTCTCTTGAGTAAAGGCGATTTGACGGTTGATTACCAGCAATCCCACCACAAACCCGATAGCCAAAACGAATTGGAAAACAACCAATCCTTTTCGTATCCATAAATCCATTGATTGATTGGTCAATCTTTGCTTAAGGATGAGAATAGGTTGAATTTTGGAGAGATAAAAAGCTGGGTAGCTCCCAGCGACAAGGCCTGTCAGTATAGTTATACAGAAAAGGATCCATAGATCCCCAAAGTGGAACTGAAACGTAAGGACCTTTCCGGTTATCTGGTTAAACTGGGGGATAAAAGCATAAACCATCAAAAGTGCTACCCCTAAAGAAAGGAAGGATAGGATCAGGGATTCTCCGAGTAATTGAGAAATTAAGTGTTCTCTTCGCGCGCCTATCGTTTTCTTAACGCCAATTTCCTTCATTTTCAAAGAAGCTTTGGCTGTAGATAGGTTCATGAAATTCACACAGGCAATGAGTAAGATGATCATAGCAATTAGGGAAAATAGGCGTACATAGGTAATTCTTCCTCCAGATTGGATCCCATTCCTGTAAGAATTGTATAAGTATTTTTTGGAAAAGGGCTGAACAAACAAAGTAAATTGGTCCGGGCGCTCTTTTTTATTGGACATATACTTTGCGATTTTATTGTTGAAGGAAGCTATATCTGTTCCTTGCTTGAGGTGGAGAATCGTTTCCCCATAGTCACCATTCCAATCGTGGGACCATCGATCTTTCTCATACAAAACCTCCATGGTAAAGACGACGTCAAATTGGTCGGTAGAGTAGGAGGGAGGGTCTTCAAATATCCCGGCTACCTGGTAGGTACCGGAAAAGCCAGGGTGCTTCCATTCCAAAAATTGTCCCAATGCTTTATTAGGTTCAGAAAAAAGGTTCTCCGCTAAGGTTTTTGATATAGCAATATTGTCTTTATCGCCGAGAACATTCTTAGAACTCCCATGCAGTATCGGATAAGAAAATAGGGTGAAAAATTGCTTACTTGCGTGTATGGCCCTAGCTGAAACACCTTTCCCTTCCACAGATAGGATTCCTTCGGGGTTATTATCCCAGGTAAAAAAGTCATTTATAGTTCCTGCTTCTTCTACTTCAGGGAAATCAGCTTTCAACGCTTCTGCTAAAGGAGTTGGACTATATTCTTCCGTTTCGATATGACTCCCTAAGTCAAAATGCGACATGACTTGATAGAGTTGGTCGTCCTTTGCGTGAAAGGCATCCGTTCGCCTTTCATCTTGCACCCAAAGATAGATCATAACGGCACATGCCAACCCGGTGGATAAGCCGACGAGGTTAATGAGAAAGGAACTTTTGTTTCTCAGGAAACTTCTATAGGTAATGAGCAAATTATGTCGAATCATAGCGGGATGTATTATAGCGTTGTTGAGTTGAAAGGATTTGATATAGTCAGGCCGGAAGTGTGTAAGTACCCCCCAAATAAAGTTTCTCCTAGCCTTCTTTGAATTCTCTACATAGGTAAGGTCAAATAGCTCGATCAAATCCCCTTCGATTTCCTCAAGAAAATCTTCCTTGCAAAACCAGCGAAGGAACCTATGTGCATATTTGGGAGGTTGAGGCATAGAAAAGGGGGTTTACAGTGTAACAGTCCGTAGTCGGTGGTCGGTAGTCCGTTTCCAAAGTGGTATCACAAATTTTTATAGGCCATCGACTACCGACCTTTTTACTCATCTTTCAAACACTCCACAGGGTTAACCCGTGCAGCCCTGTAGGTCTGGGCACTGACAGTGAGCCAGGCAATAAGCAAGGTGCCAACTGCCCCAGCAGCAAAGTACCACCCTTGAATTGGAATTTTCTCGGAGAAGCTATCCAGCCAATATCTGGCCATGAGATACCCGATAGGAGTAGCAATAAGAATGGCTACCATAACCATTTTGCTAAAATCCAGAGAGAGCAATTGGACCAACTTATAGACACTTGCACCCAAGACTTTTCTGATTCCTATTTCCTTCTTACGCCTTTCGGTCATGAAAGCCGCAAGTCCAAATAAGCCCAAGCAAGAGATAAGGATCGAAAGCCCTGCAAAATAATTGGATAATTGTGCGACTTTGGTTTCGGATTCATACAAGGCCTGGTAGTCCTCGTCCATAAACCTGTATTCGAAGGAATAATGGGGATGAAATTCCTGGTAGAGCTTATCAATTTGTTCGAGGGTAGCTTTCTCAGCATTTGGAACCAGTTTGACTAAGATGTTCGGGCCGTGTTGCTCCAGCCGAAATATCAAGGGCTCAATAGAATTGTGTAAAGAACCATAGTGAAAGTCTTTAACAACCCCTATAATTTTGCTCTCCCCATTGACTCCAACGATTTGACCTACGGGTTTTTCAAACTCCATAAGTTTGACCGCTGCCTCATTTAACACAACTGTATTATAATTATCTCCCATTTCTTGAGAAAAGGACCGGCCCTCTTTTATGGGAATTCCCAGTGTTTCTATAAAATCAAAGCCAACAACTGGAGAAATAAACATATGATCCCTTTCCCCTTCCTCTCCCTTCCAGGTAACCCCGCTTTGACGGACAATCTGTTTGTAGTCTAGCATAGTGCGCTTCATGGAGCTTGCATGATCAACTCCTGGCAGGCTCCGAAGTTTCTCTAGGAAACTGTAGTAAGCCTGATTGGAATTACCTTCTTCATTCAATCCAGTCCACGGATCGTAAAGTTCTCTCTTCCATTCAAAACTGATGACGTTGTTCCGGTTATATCCCAGGTTTTTGTTTTGGGTGTATTGAACCTGGCGGTTTATCACTAAGAAGCCCACAATGAATAGGGTGGAAAGGGTGAATTGAAAAACCACAAGTCCTTTCCTGATTAGGGTATCATTAGCCCCAGGAATAAATTTTTCTTTAAGAGCGATTAAGGGCTTGAAGCCCGATAGATACAAGGCGGGATAACTTCCAGCAATTAACCCTGTTATCAAAGTAATTAGTCCAATCGAAATCCAGATAGGTGCTGAAAGCTGAAGCCCCAACTGTTTTCCAGTAAGGAGGTTAAACTGAGGTAATAAGATATAGACTATCAATATGGCGAGACCTGCTGAAAGGATAGAAAGTAAAAGTGCCTCACTAAGATACTGTATCACAAGGGACTTTCTCGTAGCTCCTATCGCTTTTTTAACGCCGATTTCTTTTAATTTAGTGGAAGCCCTTGCGGTAGTGAGATTCATGAAATTCACACAGGCAATTAATAACAAGAATATCCCAATAGCACTCAAAAGCCTGACATAGGATATCCTTCCAGCACGGGGTTGGCCATTATCGTAGATTCCGTATAGGTACTGGTCTGAATACTTTTGGACAAATAAGCGAGAAAGCGTATTGATGGGATCCTTGACTTCCATGTAGTCATAAATCTTCTGGTTAAACTGATCAATATCAGTTCCATTGGCTAATTGCAAATAGGTATGAGCATAGCTCCCACGAAAATTCTTTAAGTTATGGTCATCAACAAAATCTTCAAGTGTACCCATTGTGAATACCACATCGAATTGTTCGGTGGAGTAGGGGGGTATATTTTCAAATACACCGGATACCTTATAGGTTCCTTCAAAGGAGGGGTTGTCCCACTCGACAAATTTCCCGATGGATTCTTCGACAGATGCAAATAGACTAACCGCTAAATCTCGGGAAATGACAATATTTTGTTTTTCTGCTAGAACATTTTCTTTCTTACCCATTAATAGCGGATAAGAAAACATTTCAAAGAACCCCTCAGTAGCGTGTCTGCCCTGAACTTGGAGGTATTTTTCATTATGGGAAATAATTCCTTCTTTACTGATCCAGTGGAAAAAGTTATTTACAGCTACTGCCTGTTGAACCTCAGGCATTTCTTCTAGCAAGGATGAACCCAAAATGAGTGGGGTTTCCTCCCAGGTACTAGTGCCAGCAGCGAATTCCAGGTTGTGCTTAACTTTGTATATCTGCCTATCCTTTTCATGAAATTTATCTACGGAAAGTTCATCTTTTACCCATAAATGGATCAATAGGAAGGCAGCTAATCCGGTTGATAAGCCGATGAGATTGATAAGAAAGGAAGACTTATTGCGCAGAAAACTGCGGTAGGTTATAAGGAAATTGTGTCGAATCATAGCGGGATGAATTAAATGGATGTTGGGTTGAAAGTCTTTGATATAATCTGGCCGAAAGTGGGTGAGTACCCCCCAATTAAAGTTTCTCCTAGCCTTTTTTGAATTATCTACAGAGGTAAGGTCAAATAGCTCGATCAAATCCCCTTCGATTTCCTCAAGAAAATCTTCCTTGCAAAACCAGCGAAGGAACCTATGTGCATATTTAGGAGGGTGAGGCATTGAAAAGGGGGGTTATAGTTTAATGGTCAATGGTTCAATAGCGATTAAGAGAGTTTAGTAGTCAGTGGTCGGTAGTCTAGCACAACAGTGTTAGTTCAAATTTCTACGGACTACCGACCTATCTACTCATCTTTCAAACATTCCACAGGATCAATTCGTGCGGCAAGTAGGGTTTGACTTGTTACGGTCAACCAAGCAATAAATAAGGTCAATGTAGCTGCAGCAATAAAATACCAACCTTGGAGGCCAATTCTCTCTGAGAAACTACTGAGCCAATAATTTGAAACTAGGTAGCCGATCGGCATCGCAATAGTGATAGATATCAAAACCATTTTGATAAAGTCTATTGATAGCAGTTGAACAAGTTGCTGCACACTTGCCCCCAATACTTTGCGAATGCCAATCTCTTTTTTTCTTCTTTCTGCCATAAACGCCGCAAGACCTAATAAACCCATACAAGAGATAAGAATAGAAAGACCTGCAGAGTAATTCGATAGCTGTGCTACTCTAGATTCTGACTCATATAAATTCTGGTATTGTTCATTCATAAATTGATACTCGAAGGAATAATGGGGATGGAAGCCCTGGTATAGGGATTCTATATTTTTGATAGTTGAACGTTCAGCTCCTTGTGCTAGCTTAACCAGAAAATTTGGCCCGTGTGGTTCACATCGAAAGATCAATGGCTCAATGGAATTATATAAAGAGCCATAATGGAAGTCTTTAACAACTCCTATGATTTGGCATCCTTCATTCATATCTATAGATTTTCCTATCGGGTTATCCAATCCCATAAGGCTGACAGCGGCTTCATTCAGGATGATTTTGGAATAATCATCCCCCCGCTGCTTTGAAAAATACCTACCTTCCTTTAAGGGAATTCCCAAGGTCTCCATAAAGTTAAAACCTACCACAGGTGAGATAAACATAAAGTTCCTTTCCGCTTCTTCCCCTGTCCATGTAATGCCGCTCTGCCTGGATATATCCTTGTGCTCCAAAATATTGCGAGTCATATTGGTTGCATTTTCAACCCCCGGAAGCTCTCTTAATTCCTCCATGAAATTGTAAAATGCCTGGTTGGAATTTCCGGATTCATCCAGTCCAGTCCAGGGGTCGAACAGCTCTCTCTTCCATTCAAAACTGATGATATTATTCCTATTGTACCCCATATTTTTGGTCTGGGTAAAATGGATCTGCCGGTTTATCACCAAAAATCCCACAATGAATAAAGCAGAAAGGGTAAACTGGAAGATCACTAGGCCTTTTCTGAGGAACGTATCATTTGTTTTTGGACCTAGTGTATCTTTCAGGGCGGCAATAGGCTTAAAGCCCGATAGGTAGGCAGCTGGGTAACTTCCTGCAAGTAGGCCTGTAGTTAACGTTATAAGGCAAATAGCTACCCAGGTTCCTGTATCAAAGTTGATAACTAGCTGTTTCCCAGTTATGGTATTGAATTCTGGTAATAAGGTGAATACGATCACCAGTGCTATTGTAGATGATATTATAGACAACAGGAGTGCCTCACTTAAAAATTGGCTGATTAGGATCTTTCGGGTAGCACCGATGGTCTTTTTTACCCCTATCTCCTTCAATTTTGTAGAGGCCTTTGCAGTAGCGAGATTCATGAAATTTACACAGGCTATCAATAGGAGAAAAATTCCTATAATACTCAACAATCGCACATAAGTAATCCTTCCGGCCTTAACCTTTCCATTGTCATAGATCCCATATAGGTATTGATCTGTATATTTTTGTACAAATAAGCGGGAAAGGGTATTTACTGGATCCTTGACTTCCATATAGTCAAAAATCTTCTGGTTGAACTGTTCAATATCAGTTCCCTCTTTAAGCAAAACGAATGTATGGACATAACTTACACGAAAAGATTCTAGGTTGTGGTCATTTGTGAAGGACTTTAACGTAGCCATGGTGAATACGACATCAAATTCTTCAGTCGATTGGGCGGGAACATTTTCAAAAACTCCAGAAACTCTAAATGTGCCTTTAAACGAAGGATTATCCCAAGCGATAAATTTTTCTAGGGCTTGTTCGGGAGAGGAAAATAATTTTTTAGCCAGTCTTCTAGAAATGACAATATCTTGATTTCCTGCTAAAACTTGATCTGGTTTCCCTGCAATCAACCCATAAGAGAAAACATCGAAAAATTCTTTTGTGGCATGTCTCCCACTTACTTGGATATGTGTTTCGTCATAAGAAACAATGCCTTGCTTACTTTCCCAATGGAAAAAATCATTTACAGCTACAAATTCTTCAACTTCAGGCATTTCTTCTAGCAAAGCCTTCCCTAAGGGTAGTGGAGTTACCTCCCAAGTAGTCGTTCCTGATGCAAATTCCAAGTTGTGCATGACTTGGTATAATTGATCACCATTTTTGTGGAATTTATCTACAGATAACTCATCCTGTGCCCAAAGAAAAATGAAAAGTACAGCCGCTAAGCCAACGGATAGGCCAGATAAATTAATGAGGAATGAACCTTTATTTCTCAAAAAGCTTCGGTAACTGATTAATAAATTATGTCGGATCATAGCGGGATGAATTAAATGGAGGTTGGGATGAAAAGGTTTTATGTAATCAGGCCGAAAGTGGGTGATTACCCCCCAGGTAAAGTTTCTACTGGCTTTTTTGGGACTCTCCAAAAAGGAATGCTCAAATAACTCTAGCAAATCTCCTTCAATTTCCTCAAGGAAATCTTCCCTGCAGTACCAGCGCAAGAATTTGAGTGCGTACTTCGATGGAAAGGGAGACTTATTCATTTTTTAAAGAATCAACAGGACTAATCGAAGCCACTTTTAAAGACTGAGAACCTATGGTAATTCCAGCAATTCCCAGGGCAATAATGCCTGCCAGGGCGAATATGCCCCAAGAAAGTTCAATCCTATAGGCGAACTTGCTCAGCCATCTACTCATGAGAATCCAGCTGATAGGGGTACTCACTAGAAAGGAAATAGCGACCAATTGGAGAAACTCTTTGGAAAAAAGGGCCATTATTTGGCTGGCTGTTGCTCCCAATACCCTGCGAATTCCCATTTCTTTTGTTCGATATTGGACTGAGAAGATGGCCAAGCCCAATAGACCGAGGCTGGAAATTACCAGGGCCAATAGGGCGAAAACGTAAGATAGTTTAGAAGTTACTTGTTCGCTTTTATACAGATTTTGATATTCTTCGTCGATAAACTGAAAATCAAAGGGATAATTTGGATTGATTGCTCGGTATATTTTCTCTATACCCGCCAGGGTTTTCTGGATATCCCCTGGATTTGTCCGGACAAGAATAACTCCAAATCTTTCATACTCCTTTACATCTATGATTACAGGTTTGATGGATTCATACAGAGAGTGCGTGTGATAATCTTTTAAAATGCCGATGATGTGGCCTTTCTTATCCCACGCAGAAACCCATTTTCCTATTGGATTCTCCATTCCCATTTGTTTCACAGCTTCCTCATTTATCAAGAATGCATCTGCAGAGTCTGTAGAAAATTGCGTTGAAAAGCCTCGTCCTTCTACAAGGTCCAGATCCATTAATTGTACAAAGTCAAAACCTACGGAAGCAGGTTTAAATCCCACTTGACTCCCTATTTCTTTACCTTCCCAACCAATTGGATCTGTAACTTCAAAGCCCATGGTGTGGGGCGCTTCACTGCTACGGTCAACAAGTGCTACCCCAGGAAGTTTTGTGGCTTGGGTTTTGAACAGCTCATAGTTTTCCTTTTCTGCAAACTCCCCTTCCACTCGAAAGTAGAGAAGGTTCTCTCGGTCATAGCCTAGATGCGAGGCCTGTACAAAGTGGGTTTGTCGGGATACAACCAAAGTAGCTATTAGCAGAATACTGGATAGGCTGAATTGAAAAATGGTGAGCGCCTTTCGAAGCCATTGGGAAGAAGGCGAAAAACGGAGAGGGCCAGCAAGGACCTTCACTGGTTTGAGAGAAGCGAGAAAGAAGGCGGGATAAGCACCTGCCATTAATCCTGTAAAAAGGACTAATCCTAGAAGCCAGAGATAGGGAATGGATGTCCCAAAGGGGATTTGCTTTCCCGTCAGTGCATTGAAGTAGGGTAGGAGCAAATACAAAAACACCAGGGAAACTCCTAGGGAAATCACCGAAAGAAATACCGCCTCCCCTAAGAACTGTCTCACAATGAGTTTTCGGGTAGAGCCAACTACTTTGCGAACCCCGATTTCCTTTGCGCGTCTACCAGAATTGGCAGTGGAGAGATTCATGAAATTGATACACGCGAGTAAAAGAATAAAAAAGGCCACTCCCCCAAAAATTCGAACATATTCGATTCTCCCCCCGTTCGGGACTCCCTTTTCAAAATTTGAAACAAGGTATCGGTCTGAGAAAGGTTGCAGACCTACTGTCAAATCTAAGGAACTACCTTCTTCGTTTATGAGTGGTTGGAGGATTCGGTTAATATCTTCTGTAACCTTTGTTACATTAGAACCCGACCGAAGTTGTAAGGTGGTCAAAAAGTGGTTAGAGGCCCGATCGAGTCTGGTTTCATGTGATTTCCAGTTGATGAGAAAGTCAAATTTAAGCGTACTGTAGGAAGGGAGATCTTCAAATACAGCCGTTACGATAAGGTCGAGGTAGTCTTCATACCGAATAGATTTCCCAACAGCATCTTTTGGATTTTCAAAGAAAAGTTCCGCCATTTTGCGAGAAATAGCAATGCTGCTATAGCCTTGTAAAGGGTTTTCCTTATCCCCAGCTATAATGGGACAACTAAACATGTTGAAAAAGTCTTCCGTAGCCCTTGAACCTTCTAGGTTATGGATAATATCTCCAACTTGGAACGTTTCTGGACTTCCCCAAGGTAATTCATATCCCGTTGCATAAAAATTTAAGTATTGTACTTCTGGGATGGAATGGGTAACCTCTCGTATGGGAATTTCCATTTGGTTTGTATCGACCCATCTGTGAAAGGTAGAGTAATTTCCAAAGGGCTCTCCTTCAGCTTTGCCGGAAAGGTAAACATTGTATAGATTTTCTTCATTTTCATGGAATTTATCCACTCTATATTCATCCTGGACCCACATAAGAATGAACAGAAAGCAAGAAATACCTAGAGAAAGCCCCAATATCTTAATAGCGGAAAATATGGGTTGGCGAATTTGGTTTCTCACTGTGACACGCAAATAATTTTTCAGCATGGCAGAACGGATTGGATACGTTATAGGTTGTAAAGGTTTAATAAAGTCAAGGCGGAAATGCATGAGAACTTCTAGGTAAAATCTCCCTTTAGCCTTTAGCAGAGAGTACCTGTGTCTGGATTCAAATTGCTCAAACAGGTCGCCTTCGATTTCTTCGATATAATCCTCCCGGCAAAACCACCTGAGAAATTTAACTGCGTGTTTGGGAGGATAAGGCATAGTCGGGGAGAGGATTTATAGTTTTTGGGGCAATAGTCCACGAATATTTTTCAGGATGAAAGAGATTTATGATAGATGAAATTAGGCCAGTAGATAATCGGGGATTTATTATAAATGCATGTAAACCCAGACTATCGACTATGGACAATTTAACCCGTAGTTATTCGAAAGAAATCTTGGGAATCTTCCGATATAAGCTGGTGCGTATATCATGCTGTTGGTCCAACATACGCTTCCCCAGTGCAGTAATTACATAGAACTTTTTCCTTCGCCCCCCTCTATCTTGGGTGATCCCTCCAAAACGGGAGTTCACAAAGCCCTTTTCATCCATCCGTTTGAGTGCGACATGTATCGCACTGATATTGATCCTTTTACTAAGTTCAGCCTCTAGACTTTCTTTGATGGATACCCCATAGGCTTGGTCGTGCTGGGCTGCTACCGTAAGCAAGACAAGCTCTTCAAATTCTCCGAGTGAATCCTTTTTCATAGTAGATGATTTACTTAACAAACGTAAATATAATAATTATGTTCACATTTGTTAAGTAAATGTTGATTCTTTTTTCAATCCTAGGGAAAGTACAATTGAAAATACCATTTTAAATAATTATTTTTGATACATAATATTTATTAAGTGATGATTTAAATTAACTAGATAAAATGGTAATAAAGCAGCCATCTAATGTCTTTTTATCTAAGCTCTTCCTGACGACATGGATTTTCCTATTCATACTTTGTTTCTCTTTTTCACAGTCTCTTGACCCTTTAAGTAGATCGGATTTGTTAGAAAATGATTTTGGATTTGTCATCCCAGGAGTGGAAGAAAATGGCGAACTAGGTTATTCAGTAACGGGAGGAGGAGATATCAATGGAGACGGTTTTCCTGATATAGTTTTAAGTGCTCCTTCAGTAAGAATTCAGAATCAGCTGATTTTTGGTAAGTGCTATGTGATTTTTGGGCAAGATGAGGACTTTCCCACCAATTTTGAATTGTCAAGCCTTAATGGAGAGAATGGTTTCAGTATTGTAGGAAGGGAGGGTAGTAGACGCTTAGGTCACCGTGTGCGTTTTGCAGGGGATGTTAATGGAGATTCCATTGATGACCTGCTAATTGGAGATCCCTTCATAAATATTAATGGAGTTAATAATGTAGGTCAAATTTATGTGATTTTAGGAACCAATTCAGGCTTCGACAGTGAAGTTTACCTCGATAGCCTTAATGGGTCGAATGGATTTATAATCACTGGGAAAGCCATAATGGATGATGGCTATTTTGGTTTTTCTTTGGATGGAGCAGGGGATGTAAATAAAGATGGACTTGGAGATATAATCGTTGGTGCTTATGGAATTGGACCTGAGCCTAAGTATTATTTCGGTGAGAGCTACCTTATATTTGGACAGCGCACATTTTCAGCTGAATTAGAAATAACAGAGGGTTTGGAATATCCCGTTGGCTTTTCCTTACCAGGAAATCAACTTGGGCAAAAAAGCGGGTACTCTGTATCGGGCTTAGGAGATTTTAATGGGGATGGTTGGGATGACGTTGCTATTGGAGCACCTGAGATGGATAATGGAACAAAACGAAGCTTAGGTGAATCTTATGTAGTGTTTGGAGGTGATTTTGAAAGTATTTCAGTCGTAGAATTGGCTACCATGGATAATAATACCGGCTTAACCATCATGGGAACCCACTACGACTTTCTGAAAGAAGGGAAAAGTGTAAGTAGCTTGCTGGGGTTTTCAATCGGGAGGGGAGGAGATATAAATGATGATGGCTTCGACGATATAATCATGGGTGCTCCACAGAGCTCTTTATCTGCTGTAGTTTTTGGCGGTAATTTCCCTAATCAGCACACTTTTGACCTATCAGATTTAAATGTTTCATCGGGGTTTTGGGGAGAAAACCACTCGCCAAATGGAAGAACTGGAGAATTTGTCCAAGGGCTTGGAGATATAAACGGAGGTGGACAAGACGATATGCTGGTCGGTGCTCCTCTTCAGAATGCAAATGATTTTTTTTCTTCAGGAGTGGCTTATATTCTTTATGGTGAAAGTACGACTTCTCTCAGTTCAATTGACTTAAATGATCTAGTAGGAGAGAATGGATTTATTCTTCAAGGAGATGATAATTTTGAAAAGTTAGGACACTCTGCTTCAAATGCTGGGGATATCAATGGAGACGGGATAGACGATTTTTTGGTTGGTGTTCCTGGTAAATATCAAACTACAAAAGGGAGGGGAGAGGTGTATATAATATACGGGGGAAGAATAAACAACTTGACCTCTCAAAATAACCTACCTATTCGCAGATTGGAAATTCCCGACCAAATTCTATATACAGGCTTCTCAAGTTTTAGGGTTGAACTCTCCCCTTTCTTTTCTGATCAAGATGGGGATTCTTTAAGATTTAATGCTACCTCATTTGATACGACAGTCGTCAAAGTGAAAATAAATGGAGAATCATTGATAATTGAGGAGGTCGGTCAAGGGAGAGCCCAAGTTTATGTGCATGCAGAAGATGGAAGAACAGGCGAAGTTGATAACTATTTCCACGTATTTGTTGAGCCAGAAGGGCTTGAAATAGGGGAATGCGTGGAAGGAAACGGCATGGTGATAATTGGAGAAGATGTTTCGGAAAGATTTGGATTTTATACAAGTAACGGAGGGGATATTAATGGAGACGGGGTAGATGATCTGTTGGTTGGTAATAGTTATTTAGGACCTGAATATTCAATCGTTCAAGGAAGAGCTTATGTATTTTTTGGAGGTGCAGACAGAATTAAGGATACTTTGAGAATCGCTGATTTAAACGGGACTAATGGATTCATTATTACTGGTGATAGCGTTCACGGCTCTCTTGGTGGCTCCCTAGCTGGTCTTGGGGATGTAAATGGAGACGGCCTAGATGATGTCTTGATTAGTGCCCATGAATCTAGCTCGAACGGTATTCCTTTATCTGGAAGGTGCTATGTAATATTTGGGAGAAAATCTGGATTCACCCCTATTTTTGACCTAGAGTCCCTTGATGGAGAAAATGGATTTATTATTGATGGAAGGAGTAGGAGCGAGAGAATTGGGAAAAAGGTTAGCTTTGCCGGAGACATTAATGGAGATGGCATCAATGATATCCTCATTGGGGCTGATCATGCAAGTATAACTGCTCCTTTAAGTGGGGAAGTAATCGTAGTTTTTGGTAAAGATTCAGGCTTCCCCTCTAATTTTGACCTACAATCCCTTAATGGAGAAAATGGGTTTATTATTTATGGAAAAGGAGAGTTAGACCTGTTGGGATATGCTTTACACGGTCCGGGCGATATTAATGGAGATGGGCTAGACGATTTACTTTTTGGAGCAATTGGTTATGATTCTCAAGGGATGGAAGATAACGGGGCAGTATTTGTACTTTTTGGCTCAACAAAGACCTTTAATAGTGTTTTTGATCTTTCTTCGCTTGATGGTACAAATGGTTATGAGATTCCTGGGGTAAGTGCGGGCTCTAAAATAGGTTCTTCTGTAAAGGGGATCGGAGATATCAATGGAGACGGGATAAAAGATTTCGCTTTAGGTATCGTTCCTGTAAATCCGACAGGTACCCAAACCCTTAATTCCATTTATGTAATTTTTGGAACGACTTCACAAGTTGATGGTAAATTTAATCTTTCTGATATAACTGGGGAAAATGGTTTTTCTATACGCAGTACAGAAGTCGGAGATAGGTTTGGATCAGAAATAAGCGCGGCTGGGGATTTTAATGGAGATGGGCTGGATGATTTATTGCTAAGCGCATTCTATGCAAATGCTAATGGATTCGTAAATGCTGGAGAAACTTATCTACTTTTTGGAAAAAGGGAGAGATTTGTAGAGTCTATGGATTTCTCGAATATATCAAACGAAGACGGACTTATATTTAAAGGAAATTCCTGGGGCTGGGGTATAGGCTTTACTTTGGAACAAGTTGGAGATTTTAATGAAGATGGGCGTGATGACATACTAATTGGAGCGCCACATGCAGAAATACAAAATCTAGATTACATTGGCCTTTCATACATACTTTTTGGGAAGGATTTGGATGAAATCTCAACTAGTTCCCAGCCTCAAACTTTGAACGAAACTTTGAGAGTGTACCCAAACCCAGTACACTCAGAATTACATATCCAGGCTGCAGAACCCATCCAAAGCGAAAAAATGTCTATTGAAATTTTTGATCTGATAGGAAGATCTTATAAAGTTAAATCAGAATTTGAGTCTTCAGACACCCTACGGATCAATACAGTTAATCTTCATTCAGGCGTTTATATAATTATTATTAGCTATCAGGATAGAAAAAGTGTCGTAAAATTTGTCAAAAGTGAATAGGTTTCTCCTATAATTGACTAAAATGGGTATGACTTATTGGTTTACCCTTAAATAAGAAAACTCCTAGCCGGGGAGGAGGCCAGGAGTCATTCCTTAGTAATTAGCTGCACATCGTAACGCAGACTTGATTGAAACGCAAAAACCCTTACACCTGCATTAGCTGCACGTTCTTTCAACATCGTTTTTTTTGTCTTCCGTTCTGCAACAGGTCCCACATCACCTGAAGGAACACTCACATCTAGTAATTAGCACATATCATGACCAAGTTAGCTTTCATCTTCTGTCTTTTCGTATCAACCCTGGCCCCTGCTGCTTCTTTCGCTTCTAGCTCTAACAACCCTACAGCAACCCTTGAAACACAGTCTACAGTCGTAGAAGTAGCTGCAGTAGGATTTGACAAGGTCTTGAGCATGGTTGTATGGGAAGAAACAGTTGTAAAAATCCAGATTCTTGACAAAGCAGAGCATATCAAATATGCTTCTCAGTTCTCATCGACAGAAATGGAAGTAGTAGCGTTAGACCTCAAGCGCCTCCCTGCGGGAACCTACTCCCTGAAAATCACAATCGGAGACCAAACACAAACCGAGACCCTGATCCTTCCCTAAGGGCTATCCCTTCCCTGTAAACACAAGCCTTCCCAAGCCAGGGAGGGTTTTTGTGTTTGGGTAGTGGATGCAGGGCGCTGATTGAACCGAATGTACATCCCCAGGCCCCTTTCCGACCCAGGAGGCTTTCGCTGCAAGGGGTTATGCAAGACAGGGTGTGTAGGGTAGACGATTTTGAGCATGTTATTTGATACTCGACAAAGCCTTTTAGGCTTGGGTAGTCGATGCAGATTGCTGGTTGAACCGAATGTACATCCCCAAGCCCCTTCTCCAACGCAAGAGGCCAACGCTGCAAGGGGTTCAGGGTGTGTTGGGTAGGCTATTGTGAGTATGTTAT
>JBCCTX010000144.1:0-18812 GCA_039197765.1 Bacteroidota bacterium | reverse complement strand
CTTATTTAAAGCCCAATTTTCTGGTAAGATCTCTTATACAATTTCCTAAGTCAGATCATGAGCTGACCCTACCTGGACAAGTCGAGACATTCCATCTTGGGATAGGGACAGACCATGGTCTGTCCTCAGCAAGCCCGCCAAAGGCCTTTCAGTAGGGAATTTAGCTCACGATTCCTTAGTAATCAATTGTACAGCAGAACCTATTATGATAAGTCTTATCCTAACATTATGTACCGGAGTAAAACCGTTTCGGTATGTATACTTTCAGTCAGATGAAACCAAAGTTCCTTGGACTTTTTTATTTTACCACAGAGGATCAAGGAGTAATTATAAGAGGAAAAAGAGGGTATTTAAGCGTTAAATACCTAAAAAGGTAAATTCGACCTCTCTGTGTACCTCCCCATCCCCTTTCTAAGGGGATAACAGGGGTCTATCTCACAAAACGCTGCGGTAAAAATCAGGCGATTATAAAAACCCTTTAGGGTACACATGAAGATAAGGGACGCTTTCATTACCTCAATTCTTTTGCTTAGGTACTTATAAGGACAAATGGAGACCTCGAACCAGAAACTTCCCCCCCCTTTCACCTTACCCTAGGGCTAAAGCTAAATTTTCCGTAGCTTTCTGTGAAAATTAGACTTCTATGAACCTTGCTGTCCTCGACTGGGCCATTATTGGATTATTTTTCCTCGTTTCTTTATTGATTGGATTGTGGGCTTCCCGTACTGCCGGAAGCTCCAGTTCTGAGTTTTTTCTTTCCGGCAGAAACATGCCTTGGTGGTTGCTAGGGGTTTCTATGGTGGCGACAACCTTTTCCTCGGATACCCCCAACCTAGTTACCGGTTTGGTTCGAGAAAGTGGAGTCGCAGGAAACTGGGTCTGGTGGGCCTTACTGCTTACAGGAATGCTCACAGTATTTGTCTATGCTAAACTTTGGCGACGATCTGAAGTGATGACAGATGTAGAGTTTTATGAACTTCGCTATTCAGGCCCTGCAGCCTCCTTTCTTAGGGCCTTTCGCGCCTTGTACTTGGGATTGATCTTCAATGTATTGGTGATGGGGGCGGTTTCCCTGGCAGCAGTTAAATTTGGAGAGATTATTCTTGGGCTTCCCGGATGGCAAACATTGTTGATCGCGGGTACAATCACAGTAGCTTACAGCGCATTAGGGGGCTTAAAGGCAGTGATTTTTACAGATTTTGTACAGTTTGTATTGGCTATGATCGGTTCTATATGGGCTGCTATCTACTTGGTCAATTTACCCCAGGTAGGAGGATTAGGCGAACTCATTTCACATCCTCAGGTAGTACCCAAGCTCAATTTTCTACCAGACTTTGGAGATCCCAATGTCTGGGTTCCCGTACTCCTTATACCCTTGGCAGTCCAATGGTGGGCATCTTATTACCCAGGTTCAGAACCCGGAGGTGGAGGATATATCTCCCAACGCATGTTTTCTGCCAAAGACGAGCGAAATGCTGTAGGAGCTACGCTTTTGTACAATGTGGCGCATTATGCCCTAAGGCCATGGCCCTGGATTTTAATCGCCCTAGCATCTATTGTGGTTTTTCCTGAACTCTCCGACCTTTCCGAGGCATTTCCTAATCTCCCTGCAGATAAGCTGGGACACGATGTAGCCTATCCCGCTATGTTGAGCTTTCTTCCGTCGGGGCTATTGGGGTTAGTCGCCGCTTCTCTCATCGCGGCATTTATGTCTACCATGTCTACTCAGCTCAACTTGGGTGCTGCTTATTTAGTAAATGATGTGTACCAACGCTTTGTAAATCCACAAGCGACAGAGACACAGTTGGTATGGATAGGACGTTGGGCTAGCGTAGTTACGGCTATACTGGGACTTAGCCTAGGACTGATGCTGAAAGATGCCACTCAGGCGTTTAATTTACTACTGTTACTTGGAGCAGGCACAGGACTGATATATATACTCCGCTGGTTTTGGTGGCGCATTAGTGCAATGACGGAAATTATTGCAATGGTGGCATCCCTTACCATAGCTATTTACTTCACCTTTATCCACGATAGCTTAGGAATTTTCCCACTGGAACCTTATATGAAAACCGCCTGGGGTGCCTTACTTACGACGGTCTTTTGGGTTTTGGCAACTTTTCTCACTCCACCCGAAAGTCAAGATACCTTGGTTAAATTCTACCAAAAAATTAGGCCTGGAGGCCCAGGTTGGGATAGTGTTATTGAAAAGGCTCAATCAGCGGGTATTGACCTGGAAAAGGCACAAGGGCAACTACCCCTAGAAATTCTCTGTATGGTTATTGGTAGTATAACTGTCTATTCAGTTTTATTTGCAACGGGACAATGGATTTATGGACACACCATGGAAGCAGGGGGATTGACAGTATTGGCTATCTTGGGAGCGATTTTCCTTTTTAGTGTGCGCAAACGGTTGAAGACTCAGTAAACCATATTTTGGTACAGAATGTCGAAAAGTCTTTCAGATAATTTCATTAATTAAAAGGGAATTTTTAAATTCCCATAAGGAATCTGTATAAGCAATGGGCCTAACCCTTGAACCAATGAGTTTCAAACGGGTAAATAGGCTTAATGAAAATTTCACTTCACTTTTATCTCCTTTTAGTTTCGCTCTATTTTCCATCTTTTACCCAAGGAATGGGGGGGGAAGATAGTTTATCTCGTGCCCTACGTATGGATATTAGCATTGAAGGCAAAGTAGCCATTTATATTCAGTTGCATAATGCTATGGAAACTACGGATCTAGCCCTTGCAACAGGCTATATTGATTCAGCTTGGTCAATGCGAGATGCATTTCTGAATGATTCTTTATCCTTTAGGTTATACCAAGGGTACGCTTCCAATAAATTGAAAAATGGGGCATATCAAGAGGCTCTGGAATATGCAAAAGTTGCTAAAGAGTTGGCACATGCAGCTTCTGAAAAGCAGCTAGCACTTTTATTGAATAACGAGGGGCTTGCCTATCATTACCAGGGAAGATATCCCCAGTCTATTGGAACCCATTTATTAGCGATGGAATTATTTGAAGGAATAGGAGACTCAAAAGGCTGTGCTAGGAGCTATAACAACTTGGGGATAAATTATTATTGGTTAGAAGACTATGACAAGGCAAAAGTGTATTACACCAAATCTCTAGAAATATGTGAAAAGCTAGGAATAAAGGAAGGAATAGCCCACAACCTTGGGAACTTGGGATTAATCCATCGAAAGAAAGGAAATATATCTCAAGCCTTAAGGATGTATGAGCGATCAGTTGAGATCCATCAAGAACTGGGGCAAGATTTTCAGCTCTACCAGAATTACAATAATATGGCAAATCTATGGCTGAGTTTGGACGATTGGGAGCAGGCAACCCAATACCTAGCCTTAGCTTATGAATTAGCAGAAAAAAGCGAAAATACTCAGGACAATGCTCAATGCAAAGCACTGGAAGGGAGTATCCTTAAGACCAAGGGAGATTTTCAAGGTGCAGAGAAAGCCTATTTAGAGGCTATTCAGCTATATGGCGAAAAAGGGAAGGTCACCCTATATAAGCAGACCTACCTGCTTCTTTCAGAACTATATGAAGCTGCAGGAACTTATGAGAAAGCTTTGGAAACCAGAAAGTTGTACGAGAAATGGAATGATAGTATGATAAACGCCTCCTACATGGAAAGGATTGCGGACTTAGAAATGAAATACGAGACCGAAAAGAAGGAGGTAGAAATTCTACACCTGGCAACAGAAAAGCAGGAAAATGAACAAAAATTTCAAAAAGAGCGATCCTGGAATCGCATTTTATTACTGAGCTTATTTGCGCTGATAGCCTCGGGCATATCTATAAACTCCTATATGCGCTTAAGGCAACATCGAACACAACAGCAAAACGAGCTTGAGACAATCTTATTCACCCAGGAGAGTGAGCGAAAACGTATTTCTCAAGATCTTCATGATAGCCTAGGGAGTTTACTAGCAATTGTGAGGCATAGGATCGCCAAAGAACCTGAAATCGCGGCTATGATTGATCAATCCTGCGAGGAACTACGAAGGATTTCTCACAACCTTATGCCTGCCGTATTGATAAAGGAAGGGCTTATCCCTGCCATTGAGGGTTTGTTGAACCAGACGAAGTATTCTCATCCTATTCAAACAGAATTTTTTGTCCACATAGACGATATTAAATTTTCCCAAAAGACTGAACTCACGCTTTACCGAATCATCCAAGAACTATTGCAAAATGTCATCAAGCATGCCTTTGCTGACAAGGTAGGGGTTCATTTCATGCAGGCTCCACAGAAACTTACCCTCATGGTAGAGGATGATGGAGTAGGGTTTAATACGAATCATTCACATGGGATGGGTTTGGAAAATATAGGGATGCGCGTTAGGCAGCTGAAGGGTAAGATCGTGATAGATTCTTCCCCAAACCATGGAACAACAACCATTATACAAATTCCAATAAGCGTATGAAAATAAAAATAGGCATTGTAGATGATCATCGCATATTCCTTGACGGAATAGCCCTCTTGCTCAGTGAAAAAGAAGATATGGAAGTAGTTGCCAAGATGACAGACTATGGAGAGTTCTTTCAGCGCCTATCCGATATCGAAATGGATGTCTTACTCCTAGATGTAGAAATGCCAAGAATATGTGGAATAGATATGATGGAAAAATTATTGAGGAAAAACCCTTACCTCAGGGTACTGATGCTTACTATGTATAAAGACCCTTCGATAGTAAAGAAGGCAATTCAGACGGGTGCCCATGGCTATGTGCTCAAGAATGTCGGGACGGAAGAGCTATTAACGGCAATTCGTACCATCGCCCAAGGGAAAAAATATTTTAGCCCTGATGTCATGCAAGAAGTTATGGAAGCGCTTCATCCCAGCCAAACCTACTCTTCTCTCTCTTCCCGTGAGTTGGAAATTATTCAATTAATTGCTGACCAGCAGACTACCAAAGAAATTGCTAAGATTCTCCACTTGAGCCGCTATACGATAGAAACTCATAGGAAGAATATCTTACTTAAACTCGGCCTTAAAAATACCGCAGGGTTGATTAAGTATTCGCTACAAAAGGGCTTAATACAATGAGTGTGAAATTATTGACCTAAACCTTTTGGTAAGGTCAGATCCGTTTTTTCTTTGATTTTTCCTTAAGTGCGGAAGCGATTCCGCACTTGCTTTTTGGCACATGGGTTACCTCATCTTTCTCACTTTAAATTTTCTATTTGGTTGATGCCTTAGCCTTACCTGTTTTTGGGTAAGGCAAATTGCCAGAAACTGGGTATTAAAGCTATTTATTTCCTAGCTAATATTGTGGTGGTCCTGGATATTCGTTTAGTTAATTTATTTTGAATTCGAAAAAAGAACACCTTCATGAAAAATCACATACTTTCTTTTTGTGTATTGCTCTTACTTTCCTATTGGAGTCCAGCCCAACGCTTATCTTGGCTCGAATCAAATGATGATCCTGGAAATGAATCAGTGTTCTCAAGAAGCCTCATCCATACCGCTCAAAATGAGATCTATGTTGCAGGAGAAATGGAGCAGGTTATCCATTTTAATTCCTGGAAGCAAGTAACAAGTTCAGCTAGAAGTACCGCTTTTCTCACTCGATATGACAATACAGGTGCTTATGTATGGTATGCCAGGCTGCTAAGTACATCTGGCACCGTTGATGTGACGACTTTGGGTACGCAACCCGAAGAGTACAGTGATGGGATCTTGGTTACTGGAAACTATACAAAGAGTCTTCAGATAGAAGGTTCAAATGGGGGGCGAAGTACAGGTCGAAGGGTAATCTCCATTCCTAATAACACCAGAGGGGCTTACGTGGCAAAATATCAGCACCAAGGCTATATCTTCTGGGCGCATAATTTTTTTCCGATAAACTCTGCTGAAGGGGAAGGAGACGACTCAAACTTTCAAAACTTCGTAGAAATCTCGGATCTTACAGTAGACAAGGTGGATGGTTCCTACTATTTGCTGGGAACCTTCCAGGGTAGCGTAGATTTTGATCCACATCCTAGTAGAACCCATACAGTAGAAAGTATAAGAAACTCCTTTGGAGACTATGAGAAAAGTGGCTTTATTGCTCACTTTGACCAGTTTGGAAACTTCCAGTGGTTGCGAAAGGTAGAGACATTGGTTGGAAGCTTTCGGGTTCACCAGGTCGCTACCTACCGCACCAATAATACGCCCCGGGTTGTGGTGCTGCACTCCTATTGGGATGAAATCACCTTGGTACCAGGGGGAACCATTCTGGGACAAGATTTGAATAACTTGCTTCTGACCTATGATGGGAATGGGAATTTATTGAATTATGGTGTCATACCCCTGGGATTTATAAGGGGCGAACGTGAATTCAAACACCTAGAGGTGGACGATCAAGGAGGAATCTACTTGGGGGGAATTACCGAAGACCTAAACTATGGCTCAGCCAGTTACCCTGGAGTAGGGGCTACCTTTATGAAATTAAATGCCAATTATTTTCATAAATGGTCGAGAAACTATGACAAATATATAGGTATTAGGGATATGAAACTAGCCAGAAGGGATAAACTGGTCTACACGGGGGAGTATGATTTCAATCGATATGTTGGATTCGAGAAATATGCATTTTCGGAGCTAGTGGCAAATCATGTTCAGTTTGGTGGTTGGCCTCCCACCGTAGGAGGAACCTACTGGTTTTACGAAAATACCTACATGACAAAGGGATGGGACATAAATGGAGGCTATTTATCCCCTTTTTTCCCACTAAACCCTAACGCAATTTCTATTTCAGGGGATTTAGTTGTGATCGGAGGTTCCCGAACAGGAGGGATTAATTTTGACTTACTAGAAACAGAAACGTCCTACGGAGAATCTATCCGCACTGTCCAAAGTCGCCTGGATTTTTTTCTAGCCCAATACGACTTACAGAATGGATTACTCATCCCATTTGCCAATACCTCTAGGCTTTCTGAAGAATCAGAACCTACTAGCCTTACCTCTATTCAAACTTTTCCTAACCCTGTAAGCGAAAGACTTTGGATTCAATTTCCCGCTACAAAAGATAAGACCGCAGAATGTGTATTGAGAGATGTACATGGAAGAATCGTGTGGTATAAAGGGATAAACTTGGCAGATTCTACCCCTACAAAGGCTTACCTGGAATTATCAAAACTTGCTATTGCTCCAGGATTCTATACCCTAGATGTTAATGGAGAAAGCCTACACTTCTCTGAAAAAATAATTGTGAAATAAGCCAAACCCACCTTGATTTGATTTATGTATCTACCTGGTGTGCAGCATTGCACACGGGGTAGTTTTTTATGGGAGAAAAGATAGGGTTTTTCTGGGGGTTAATTTCCATACCCATTTTCTTGTATTTGCTATTTGCCGGATCACGGGTATGGATAGGGTAGAGGGTAAGACGAACTTAGAAGGAGTTCTATGTTCTACTTCAAAGCCTAATACGATGTACAAAATCCTTACCCCATCCAAACTCTGGGCGCTCATAAGTATAGCAATGCTTGTAGTGTCTTTTTGGGGAGCAATCAACTGCTTTCAAATTGAATATACTAATTTTTCCCTACTCAAGAAATCGGAAAGCTCGCATCTCAGGGGAATAAATTCCACCCATTTTGCTCCAAGGCGGCTGGGGATTCGGTTGATGGATAAGCGGGGAAGACAGGTTATCCCATACAAGCTATTTTAGATTCTGTATCAACCTTTCTCCCGAGCTAAAAATGCCTTAATCGGGGGAAGTTCAGAGTGGAAAAACTTTTCTGCGGGATCGTGGAATAGGATTTTCCCTTCAAATAGCATAGCAACTTTATCAGCTACTTTTTTTACCGTCTGTAGGTCATGGGTAATAATAATGGTGGTGCGATCGGGATCTTGTGAAAGTCCTTGAATCAGTTCATCAATAATCGCCGAGTTGATGGGATCTAAGCCCGTAGTAGGTTCATCGTAGACCAGGTATTGAGGCTGATGAATAATGGCACGGGCTATTCCCACCCTTTTTTTCATCCCACCAGAGAGCTCTGCAGGAATTTTATCCATGATAGATGCCTCTAATCCAACCGCCTCAAGCGCTTGGGCAACTTTTTGCTGGATTTCTTTCCCGCCTGCATTTCCCGATTCGATCATCCGGATACCCACATTTTCCCTTACAGTCAAAGAGTCAAATAAGGCAGCAGACTGAAAAACCATCCCCACATTTCCGTAGAAGGTATGCCACTGTTCAGGACTAAATTTCCATACATTCTGTCCCTCAATCTGAACGGTTCCCCGGTCAGGTTCAATTAGTCCAAAGATGAGTTTTATCAGGACGGATTTTCCACTTCCACTCCCTCCCACAATACATAACTTTTCACCTGCTTGAATTTGCAGATTTACCCCTTTGAGAACTGATTGCTTCCCAAAGGCTTTATGGAGGGTTTCTATCTGAATCAACTTAGCTTGTTATAAATGGTCCACCATTTTTCTGGAATCTGATCGTTTTTAGCAATTTCATAGTCTTTGACTGAGCACGGAACGAGTAGGGTTCGAGGTTTTTTCTTTCCCAGATCTGCCTGATAGGGTACTTCCATCCACCATCTATCTGTATTCAGGTGAAGAAAAAAATTGATCGTTTCTATTCCTGCATGAAGCTGCACATTATACCTCCTAAGTTGGGATCGCTTCTGGGGAGGAGGATAAGAAGCGCGCTGATACCGGCCTTGGAGAATGTACCACAAAAGCATAGCTACCAATAAAGCACCTTGACCTTGTGGATCGGTCTGAAGTTGATACCCCACTATGTTGGCGCTTGCGAGGGTATGACTAAGTCCTACATATCGGGCGAGACGGCAGGCTTCTCCCGCTGTGAATCCTCCAGGGCTAGGTAGGTAACTTCCCGGTGCGTCGCTTGCCCGAATAGAAGAAAAGTCCATACTTGCCATATGGGCATCTCGAAGAAATGGCTCAGCCTCAGTAAGGTCTGCTTGCAACAGTCCATAGCGTATAGCTGTCTGATATCGATTAGAGAGCCAGTTTAACTCTTCTTGGGAGGTGAAGTATTGCTGGTATCCCAAATGTGTAAATTGGAAGAGAGGAGAAGGCGAATAAGAAAGAATTTTCCGATTGTACGTAGCATTAGAAAGGTGTGAAGAGTCTTCCGTTTGTAATTGACTCCCAATATGTACGTATTCCAAGCGGCCTGTGTAGCCCATATGGCCTAAGAATTGTCCATAACTACTCCTGGACGGGCCTCCAAAAAACAAGGGGAGGATTTCCTTTTGTTTAATTTGCTGGACTACATCTGCAAGAGACTCTTGAAAGGCCTCCTCGGTATTTTGGGGAGTGAGGTTCCCCAAGTCAGCAATATTAAGGTGTAAATGTGGACTACTAAGTCCATGGAGATGGGCACGAATGGCATTGGCAGACTCATAGGTTTCTTGGGTAGGATCAGCAGGTAGTCCGATTAATACTACTTCTGCATTTTCCCAAGCAGGGAAGGATTCTCCGTGTAAGGCTATGGAGTCTGTAAGGCGTCTTGCCGTATAATGGGGAATCGCTAGGCTTGAAGGAGGAAAAAAAAGATTGGTAAAATCCATTATACTTGTGACAAATTGAATCCAATATTAGGGAAAAATACCTAAAAAAAATCTTTTATGCTGTTAATTACGGGTGCCTCTGGATTTTTAGGAAATCACATCGTAGATGAAATGCTTGCGGCAGGATATGAGGTGAAGGCCCTGGTCCGAAATCCTGAAAAAAGAAAATTTTCCTGGGGATCAATGGTGGATATTGTAGAGGGAGACCTTCTGGATGTGGAATCCCTAGCTCGGGCTATGGAGGGGGTAGAATATGTAATCCATGCTGCCTCAATTGTGAGCTTTTGGAAAAAAAGACATAAGGAGATGCGAAAGGCCAATATTGAGGGAACAGCAAATCTGGTTAATGTTTGCCTAGACTCTAACATCTCGAAGCTGATTCATGTAAGTTCTATAGGGGCACTGGGTAAGGATACAAAAACCCAATGGATACAAGAGGATACACCCTGGAATGCGTCAGATGCTTCTTCTGTATATGCACAGACCAAATATGCACAGGAGTTAGAGGTATACCGCGGGATTGCTGAAGGGCTAGAAGCGGTGATTGTCAATCCTGGACTAATCTTGGGAACAACAAAAAACTGGGAGCAAAATACGGGAAAGCTCTTTTCTATTGTTTCTAAAGGACTTCGATACTACAATCCAGGGGGGACAGGAGTAGTAGGGGTAAAGGATGTCGCTCGAGCCATTCGATTGGTTTTGGAAAGAGATATCCCCACTGGAGAGCGCTTCGTTTTGGTCGGTGAAAACCTTACACAGAGAGAATTGCTCAATAAAATTGCACAGGCTATAGACAAAACTCCTCCCAAAAAGAAAGTCCCGGGTTGGGCCTCCATGGTAGTTGGGCATTTGTCTCACCGAATTTCTTCTTTCACAGGGAAAGAACCAGTTATTACACCGGAATCTATTCGAAGCTCCCTGAAGAATTATCTATACAATGGTTCGAAGATCTGCTCTCACGGATTTACTTACACACCAATTGACGACGTAATACAGGAATCTGCTCAAGCTTTCTTAGCTCAAAACTAAAAGGCACAACATATTCTGATACTGGTAGTTACCTATCTGGGTGCTCCCATTGAGAATCCTCAGTGGGTTCACTGTGATCCAGCCAATGGATCATTTCTTTTAATTGGGCGGCTAAGGAAAAATCTATCAACTCTGCTCTCGCGGCCGGCAGGTGAGATTCGAGCTTTTCCATTTCTGACAACATTTCAACGGAGAGTTTGGTGCTATGCATAGAAATCTCTTCGCCTAGGTAATTTATACTTTCCTTTTGTAGGTATGTACTCAATTCCAGGTTATTTAAATCCTGTTCCAAATTGAATAACTCTTGTTCATATCGGGACTTTGCCTTTTGATAGAACTCCATGACTAGCTGCTGTTGGGCTAGATTTTCTTCAAGTTTTTTCTTCAACATGTGATGCTGTGTCCGTCGATTCTCATACAATTGATCGCTTGAAAGTGCATCCTCAACTTGGGCTAAATGGGATCTACCTTCCCGAAGACTTAATTCGTAGGATTTCAGTTTTTGCTGAAACCTGAGAATAGAATGATGTATTTCTTGTATTTGAGAGGCAATCCTACCTTCAGGTCTTGCCAAATAAGCGTTCAGCCTTTCTCTCAGTTTACGCTTCTTGATTGCAATTTGTACCAGCAGCCCCGATGACACCAATATGCCTCCAATCAAGCAAATCGCGAGCACAGGAAAAATAGGAGTCTTAAACAACAATAAAAGTGTACAGAAAAGGAAAACAGCAGCAAAAAATAAATTCTTGCTCCAATAGTGTAAGGCTGTATTTAAGTCCGAGAAGGATTTTTCTATTTCGTCTAAAGCATTCTTCTTCTCCATAAGTTTACAGTCCACAGTTAATGGTCCACGGTTTATAGTCAATGGTCCAATGGTATTGGGCCTAAGAAATATACTTTGATATCCATTCAAAGGTTACCCTCAACTTTGGACTATTTATCTATAAACCCCTTGAGCTTATATATTTGTAATATACCAAAATTTAAGCAGTTCTGCTCAACAAAGTGATTAAAAGAAATACCAAAATAAAGGTAAATGGCATAGACTTCAGGTAGGGTAGAAAGAAGATCCACTCCTTCACAGGCTCTGATACAAAATGTGCTTCGGACCACCACTGAGGATCTGACATGCTTATTCCCATATACCATGCAGGGAGAAAGAGGATAAGCGCCAAAAAAAAGTAGCTAGCTCGTTTTTGAAGGCGAGGCGTATTGAAAAATTGATGGCTGCGCATAAAAATTCCCCCAAATACCAAACTGAGTAAGGTTGCTGCAAATACAATGGTATTGAATATCCAGTTGAGTTGCCACCCGAAGCCTGAAACAAAGGGTTCTACGAAGCTGCGCAACTCATCGTAGTAGGTTACAACCAGCTTGGTGATTATCCCCATGAAAACTAAAAGCACAATGGAATACAAGAAGGTATCTGTCAAGGCAGGTTTTCTTCCCAACCACTTAGAAAACCGATGAATAGCGGAACTATTTTTGGTTTGAGAGAAGTGAGGAATGTTAGCGACTCGGTTCTTCATCCGTTCATTGATCGCATGATCCCACACTTCAAAATAGGCATTCTTATCGCCAGAGGTAGCCCAAACATACTCTGCATTGGTCGCTGCAGCATAGGAAAAACCTTGATCTATGGCCTCTTTGAACACGTTTTTGGAGACTTTGCGTTTTTTACATTCAATGGTAATAAAAGGATCTTTTCCCTTCTCATCATGATAAACCACCACATCCGCCTCTCGACTTGAGGAGCCAATCTTCACCCGATCGCTGACCCGAATTTGTTTCACAGGATAGCGATATTTGTATAGAAGCGTTAAGTAGGTTTCCAGTTGGATTTTTTCCTCAGGATTGCTGTACTTACGGGTTTTGCCTTGAGGCAGGTAGGTAACGGTATCTTTACGCTTATTAATTTTTACGTATCCGTCGCGAATGGCGCGTTTGAGGTTCTTCATAATTACTCTGAGCAGCTCGATTTCAAATCGAAATTACACAAATATTTAGCATATTTTCCCGTATTTTCGGAGTTTTGAACCGCGTTAGTTCGTAAAATCAATTTATTCTTGTGAAATATAAAGCCACAATACATATCATGCCTCGACCCGAATTGCTGGACCCACAGGGAAAGGCAACACTTTTGGGCTTACAAAACCTAGGTTTTGGACAAATGGATCACATTCGGATCGGTAAACGAATCGAACTGAATATTGTGTCCGACAGCAAAGAAAATGCGGACCTTCAAGTCAAAGAAGCATGCAAAAAATTACTGGTTAACCCCATTATTGAACAATATTTTGTGGAAATAGAGGAATCTGGATCATGAATTTGAATGTGCAAGAAGTTGTTGAAAGCCTGGAAATCCAGCAAAACCGATACGTAATTCAGGGCTTAGATGTACTAGATATTTGTGCAGAGTTTGGTGCACCCCTTTACATCTATGACGGAGAAAAAATTCAGCACCAGTACAATCGTCTGTTGAATGCATTCAAGGGCTTGAACTGCAAGATTAAGTATCCAGTAAAAGCCTTGAGTAATATGAGCATCCTCAAATTGCTTAAGCAGTTTGGAGCGGGACTGGATTGTGTTTCCATTCAAGAAGTAAAGATGGCACTCCATGTAGGGTTTGACCCTAAGGAAATTGTTTTTACTCCAAGTTGTGTCTCTTTTCTGGAAATTAAGCAAGCTGTGGAGCTGGAGGTATGCATAAATATTGATAACATTTCTATTTTAGAGCAGTTTGGAAATGTGTATGGCAACACCGTGCCTTGTGGTTTGCGTTTTAATCCACATGTTTCTGCAGGGGGAAATCACAAGATCCAAACAGGGCATATCGATTCTAAATTCGGGATTTCCATCTTCCAAAAGCGTCATGTACAGCGGATCATTAAAGCAAATGACATTCAGGTTGCTGGCCTTCATGTACATACGGGTTCTGACATTCTGAATGCAGAATCCTATTTGCAGAGTGCTAGGATCATGTTTGAACTTGCGCATGAATTTCCAGGCCTGGAATTCATTGATTTTGGAAGTGGATTTAAGGTGCCATACAAGACTGGAGACCTCGAAACCGATATTGAGGAAGTAGGAAAAAAATTAGAGGGAGAGTACCAAAACTTTTCCAAAACCTATGGAAAAAAGTTGGAGCTATGGTTTGAACCCGGAAAATTCCTGGTGAGTGCAGCAGGGATTTTCTGTATGCGGGCAAATGTGATCAAGCCCACGCCCGCAACAGTTTTTGTGGGAGTAGATTCTGGACTGAACCACTTTATTCGTCCCATGATGTACGGGAGCTTCCATCAGATTACCAATCTCTCTAATCCTGGGGGTATACAAAGAATATACACCATTGTTGGGTATATATGTGAGACGGATACCTTCGGTGCAGACCAGAAACTAAATGAGGTAAGGGAAGGAGATATATTGGCTTTGTCGAATGCAGGGGCCTACGGTTTTATGATGAGTTCTAACTATAATTCTCGTTTGCGCCCAGCAGAAGTATTGGTTTGGAAGGGGAAAGCGCGCTTAATAAGGAAGCGAGAGACTTTTGAAGATTTGCTGTCTAAACAGCTCGAAATTGAGTGGGACTGATTAGGATTAACAAAAAAATATCCTGAATTTTGCCCAGGATTTTTTTAACTTGATAATAGACTTATTCCACATTATTGATCTACTGTTCAATAATACTTTAGGAATTTTGATAAATTCTCTACGTTTCCTTGGGTTTGTCTACCGCGATCCAGTACGTAGGAAATGTAATTAGACTTAGGTTTAATAAGGAGGGACTTGCTACACTGTGTTTTGAAACCCGTTTAAACAACACCCCATTTTATACAATCAATAGGTGAGTTTTTAGCTCTTGCGGGTCGCCTATGCACGATGCATCAAACACGAAAAGAAAGATGAACCACTCTTTTGCCCCTTCCATTACAACCGACTTCGACCAGGCTATCAAATATGAATGGCTTGAAACCAACGGCTTGGGTGGATATGCAAGTTCTACCCTTACTTGTACCAATACCCGGAGATACCATGGAATATTGGTGGCATCATTAAAACCGCCAGTAGAGCGTGTAGTTCTCCTATCCAAACTGGATGAGCGTATCGTTCAGAAAAATCAAGTGTATCAGCTGGGGATGAACGAGTACCAAGGGGGAATTCTAGATCCCAAAGGGAATATGTATCTGCAGAACTTCCAACGCAATCTATTTCCTGAATTTACCTATCAGGTGAATTTTATACGGCTGAAGAAAAGTATTCTTGCGCTCCACGGGGAAAACTCTACGTTAATTCGATACGAAGTGCTCGCTGCAGACCAACCGTTTACCCTTGAGTTAGTTCCTTTGCTGGGCCCGCGAGATTTCCATTCCTTAAATACGGATAAGGTTTTCCCTGAAATTCCCAATACCCATACAAAAGGTTCTCTAAAGTTAGAATTAGAAGCAGGATATCCCACACTGTATATTCACGCAACAGACAGTGAATTTATCGCTGCCCCAGACTGGTACAAGCACTTTGAATATCGGGTGGAGATGGAACGTGGCCAGGATGCGTTGGAAAACCTATATAATCCCGGCTATTTTGCGCGTGAACTAAAGGAGGGAGATATACTGGATGTATTGGTTTCTACCCATAATCCCCAAAAGAGGGATATAGGAGAGCTCTATGAGCGAGAGTACAAACGAAGGAAGAAGATTGTAAATTTTGATACAACGGGAGACCTATTTGTGAAGAAGCTCCTACTGGCGGCAGATCAGTTCCTCGTTCAGAGAGGAAACAAAGGAATGTCAATTATGGCAGGATATCACTGGTTCTCAGATTGGGGCCGTGATACCATGATTTCCCTTCCAGGGCTATGCCTGACTACAGGGAAATTGGAAATTGCCCGAAGCATCATTCGCGTATTTGCCGAGCATGTGAGTGAGGGCATGATTCCCAATAGATTTTCGGATTACGATGAGCAGCCCAAATACAACAATGCAGATGCTACCTTGTGGTTCTTTGTCGCTGTATATCAGTACCTCCAGGCAAGCAATGACTGGGAATTCGTTTTAGGGGAAATTCTCCCTGTATTCAAAGAAATTTTGTGGTGGCACGACCATGGAACCCGCTATCAAATCCATACGGAAGAAGATGGACTTCTTTACGCTGGAGAGCAAGGCGTACAAGTCAGCTGGATGGATGCCAAAGTAGGAGATTGGGTTGTAACTCCAAGGATTGGCAAGGCAGTAGAGATCAATGCCCTGTGGTACAATGCCTGGAAAATTTACGGCATTCTACTGGGCGGCTCGGGAGATGAGTGCCAGGCTCAGGAAGCCTTTGACCGTGCAAACGCGATTCGCAAGTCCTTTTTTGAAACCTTTTGGAATCCCGATAAGAACTGCCTCTACGATTACGTTAATGGAGACTACAAAGATCCTGCAGTTCGCCCCAACCAATTATTTGCGATAAGCCTCCCATTTATGCTATTGGATATGAACCAGGCGCGGAAGGTATTGCGAATTGTAGAGGACAAGCTGTACACAAGAGTTGGCTTGCGAAGCCTAGCCCCTGATGATCCTATGTATCTCCATAAGTATCAGGGCAATCAATACAAGCGGGATGCAGCCTATCATCAAGGGGTAGTATGGTCCTGGTTGTTAGGTCCTTTTGTCGATGCCCTCGTAAAAGTAAAAGGGGAGAAAGGCCGTAAGCAGGCTTTTACGGTGGTTGAGAATATGAAATCTCACATGGGAGACGCAGGAATGGGCAGTTTATCGGAAATCTTTGAGGGAGAGGCGCCCTTTGCTCCTAAAGGCTGTATCGCCCAAGCATGGAGCATAGCGGAATTACTCAGGGTTATTCACGCCTATTCCCTTTACAAAGAACCTCCTATGGGGCTAGTTCCCATGGAAAAGAAAAAAGCGATTCTCACCGAGCGGACGGTTACGAAATCTAGAATTAGTGGCTAATTTACTGGCCCTTTATTTTCCTCTGGAGAAGTTTCTGCTATTTTTACCCCTCGTAAAATACCTATTGAATTTCTCCAAGTTTCCCTATGAATCTCCTTATTTTCAATTGTGGTAGTTCCTCCATAAAAATCGAAGGAATAGATACCCTTACCAACTCCAGATGGCTAGACTTTCGCGTAGAACGGCTTCAAGAAGACGCGGCTCGTATTCAAATTAATGACCAGCCATTTATCCCGTGTAAATCTAGAGGGCACCAAGCGGTATTCGAGGAGATTCTTCCCTTGCTTAGGGAGCAATTAGGAGAGAGAGCTATTCAAGGTACAGGTCACCGAGTGGTTCATGGCGGTACCTTTTTCAAAGGCCCTGTTCTAATCGGAGACGTAGAGGAAGAGAAAATTGACTCTTTGAATCCCCTGGCTCCTCTCCATAATCCGATCAATTTGATGGGCATTCGATTTGCACGGAAGAGCTGGCCCAATCTCCCCCATATAGCGGTCTTTGATACAGCCTTTCACCATACCCTACCCAAACGCTCACAGGTCTATGCCCTTCCCAAAGAACTGACCGAGAAGTATGCTATACGCAGGTACGGCTTTCATGGTACCAGCCACCAATATGTAGCCCGCCAAGCAGCGGAATACCTTCAGACAGACATTCGGCAGCTTCGCTTAATCACCTGCCACTTGGGAAATGGAGCTAGCCTTGCTGCTGTAGAATATGGACGCTCCATAGAAACCTCTATGGGAATGACTCCTTTGGAAGGTTTGGTAATGGGCACAAGAAGTGGAGACGTTGATCCGGGAATCCTCTTGTGGCTGATGGAAAAAGAGGGCTGGACCGTAGAGGAAGCAGATTTAGTCTTAAATAAATACAGTGGCTTGAAAGGCATATCTGGGGAAAGCGATATGCGCGATTTAGAGGCAAAGGCTGCTGAAGGGGATGAGGATGCACGTAGGGCAATTCTGGTATTTGCCCACCGGCTGAGGAAGTACATAGGAGCCTATGCTGCTGTAATGGGAGGAGTAGATGCCATCATCTTTACAGGTGGAATAGGGGAAAATAGCCAGGTAATTAGGGAAAGAGCCTGCCAACGTCTGGACTTTTTAGGAGCGGTGCTGAGCGAAGACAAAAACCGCGATGCGGACCAAGATGACCGCAAGGCTATTGCTGAGATCTCCACTTCCTTCAGCCGAGTAAGATTGCTTGTAATTCCCACAGATGAATCTGGAGAGATTGCTCATCAAGCTCAGGCGCTTATTACGGAAATAAGCAAACCCAAGCCAGAAGCGAAACCCATTCCCGTAGCCATTTCTGCGCGCCATGTCCATCTTACTCAAGAAGCAGTTGAGGTTCTTTTTGGTAAAGGCCATACGTTAGAAGTCCACCGCTGGTTGACTCAGCCAGGGCAGTTTGCTGCAAAAGAACAGGTAACCTTGGTGGGGCCTAAGCGCTCCCTAGAACGAGTAAGGGTCCTTGGACCTACCCGTAGCAAAAACCAAGTGGAAATTTCCCGAACCGACGAATTCTTCCTAGGGATAGATGCTCCTGTCAGGGCTTCTGGCCACATTGAGAATACGCCAGGGATCAAGCTGATCGGCCCTGCAGGAAGTTTGGAATTGACAGAAGGGGTAATTTGCGCCTGGCGCCATATCCACATGACACCTGAGGACGCTGAGGCATTTGGTCTGGCTGATAAAGATGTGGTAGAAGTACGGATTGAAAACGAGGAACGCAGCTTGACCTTCGGCCAGGTGCTGGTTCGCGTATCTCCCAACTATGTCCTGGAAATGCATATTGATACCGATGAGGGAAATGCCGCAGAGTTGAGAAGGCAGGATACGGGTGTACTTGTCGCCTCGGGTAACGCTGCCCAGTTTGTGAAGCGTAGGGTGAGTTGAGGGACGTGAAGTTACGAAGATAACCCCTTGAAAATATTCATATGGATGATAAATATACCCTTCGAGATCTAATTGTATATTTTATTTCGGGATCATTATTTCTACTAGCTTTTGCCATTTCGTATCCAACGTTTTCTAAAAGTGCCATTGAGGAATTAGCTTTTTTATCAAATCTCCTAATCCTTTTTTCAATCCCTTTTATCTATTTCGTAGGACACACAGTTTCTGCATTAGATTCATTAATTCTTTCTCAGATAGGATTGTGGGTATTTCATTTCCATAAAAAGAAAAGCAACTTTTTTACGAGATTTTTTCACAAGATTTTAAACGGACATCGTATCAGAGGGATACAATACGAACTTTGGGATCACG
>JBCCTX010000143.1:0-18932 GCA_039197765.1 Bacteroidota bacterium | reverse complement strand
TATAAAGATTTAGGGCGTTTTCATGGCTGTTTGGGTCGTCCGCAATGGACGGCCCTCTTTTTTTTCAAAATTTTTGAGTAAATTTGGAAAAATTGGTAACAATGGAAACAGAAGCACATTTTGATCATATCCTTCAAATCATTTCGGATAATTCCACCCTCAGTACAGCCCTTCAACGGTACGGAATTACGCAACTTAAATTAAGTTCTGAACAAGAAAACGCCTTGAAGGAAGCCGGTATCAATGGCCACTTTGTTTGGGAGGTATTATGTACCTTAGAAAATCCCTCCTCTTTTAATCCCAAAACTTTTATGGCCTATCCAGTCCCTCTTATTCTTGAATACCTCAAGAAGAGTCATACTTATTACACTCAGAAGAGACTGGGGGAAATTGAGCTTAACTTGGCCAATTTACAGAAAAAGTACGCCTACACAGAGCAGGCGCTGTATTGGGAAATGGTACTCCTGTTATTTTCGTCCTGGAAAAGGCACCTCCAGCTTCATATTGAACAAGAAGAGCGTACGTTGTTTCCCTATATATTTAAACTGGTCGCCGCTGAGATCGATCAACGTCCTGTAGATGATGCTTACACCTTAGACCATTTCATCCAACACCATGAGGATGACCAATTGGAGACTGGATTAAAGGAAATTTGTCAGTCCATCCGGAAAAACACTGATTCCTCCTCTTCCCTCCCCCTTTCTCACAAAGTATTGCTTACACAGTTAGACGCCTTTGAAAGAGATCTTTGGGTGCACGGCCTCATTGAAGACTATGTACTCGTTCCAAAGGCACAAGAAATCGAAAGAAAACTCAGGTTTTCCGCCTAAGTAGCACTAAATTTTCTACATGCGCTGTCTGTGGAAACATGTCCACTGGCTGCACCCTTAAGATTTCATAAGTCTCTTTCAGTAAAGCCAAATCCCTGGCTTGCGTTGCTGGCTTACAGCTTATGTAGATAATATGTGCAGGAGGAAATTCTAGGATCCGTTTTATTACTTTGGCATCCATCCCTTGCCTGGGAGGATCTGTAACCATTACTTCTGGTACTCCTTCTCTTTCAATTAATTGGCCATTCAGCACTTTTTTCATATCCCCTGCAAAAAATCTAAATTCAGTATTCAGTGCGTTTAGACGTACATTTTCCCAAGCATCCTCCACCGCAGATGCTACATATTCTATACCTACTACCTTTTTGGCAAGAGATGAAATGAAAATGGCGATAGATCCTGTTCCTGTATATAGATCATATACACATTCGAACCTATCTTTGCCTGAGGGTAGGAGCTCTTTTAACCATGAGAAAACGATCTCATACATTCTCTGGGCCTGAGCGGTATGTGTCTGAAAAAAGGAAACCGGGCTTATTTGGAATTGGTAAGAACCAAGCTGTTCTATATTAACCCCTGTTCCTTTCCAAACCGTGTAAGGTAAATCGCTGTAAGAACTGTTAAGCTTTTCATTCACCATATATACCCAGTTTTCGACTTGTGGAAATCGCTCAGAAAGAAAACTAAAAAGTCTATCTATCCATTCCATACGCGCTTCCCGCAAGATTAACATGACCATATACTGCTTGCCTCCCTGACTGGTTCGAAAAACGAGGTTCCGAAGAAACCCTTCATGGGTGTGAACATTGAAGAAGGGGATATTGTGCTCCCTGCAATGGGCTTTTAAGGAATTTCGGATATCATTGACTAAGGGTGTTTGTAGGTGGCAGGTATCTATATCTATTATTTTATCATAGAACCCTGGCGCATGAAATCCTAGAACCCTTTGTTCAAAGGTTTCCTTACTACTTATTTGCTCCCTCGTGAGCCAAGACTTACTCCCAAAACTAAATTCTAACTTATTGCGGTAAAAGTACGATGAATCAGCACCGAGAATCGGGTGAAATTCCTTAACCTCTACCTTCCCAATTCTTTCGAGACAGTCTCGGACTTGTTTTTCCTTGTAAGTAAGTTGTGCCTTGTAAGACATCATTTGCCATTTACATCCCCCACAAGAGCCAAAATGCTTGCAATGGGGTTCTATTCGGTCTTCAGAAGCTTTTACGATATTCAATATTCTCCCGGCAAATGCTTTTTTCTCTCGCTTGAAAACTTCTACCTCCAATATATCACCTGGAACCCCTTCTTTAATAAAGATAACCCTTTCTCCATCTCTAGCTACGGCACGTCCATCTGTAGCGGCATCCTGCACTTCCACTTCTGTCTGGTAAGCCTTCCATTTTTTTCTCCCCATAAATTATTATCAAATTGTTGAGCCATAAATTCATCCAAACAGGGTGGAATTCCTACCACTCAAATATTCCTGATGAATTATCACATACAAATATGTCAAATTCAAGACTTAATGAATAAATTTGTTTAAATTTTGAAATAAGCTCCTTACAATGGAAAATAAGAATTTCTATATTATCATCATGGCTGGCGGAATTGGTTCTAGATTCTGGCCCATGAGTCGTACCCAATTCCCTAAACAATTTCACGATATTTTAGGTAGGGGAAAAACCCTTATACAAGAAACATTTGATCGATTCGAAGGATTTATTCCTACGGAAAATATTTATATCGTCACAAATGCGCGTTACAAAGACCTGGTAAAAACCCAGATTCCCCAACTTCAGGATGACCAGATTCTTCTCGAACCTGTAGGAAGAAACACCGCTCCATGTGTGGCATACGCCTGCTACAAAATCAATAAGATTAACCCCAATGCGGTATTTGCAGTAGCTCCTGCTGATCACATTATCCATCAGGAGAACGAATTCCGCGCAGATATTGAGTTAGGCCTCAAGGCCTGTTCCCAGCAGCCTATCATCATGACTTTGGGCATCACTCCAAGTCGCCCCGATACAGGGTACGGATATATCCAGTTTCTGGAAGAGAGTGGAGCAGAAGGGTACTACAAAGTGAAAACCTTCACAGAGAAACCTAATCTTGAAGTAGCAAAGTCATTTGTTGCAAGTGGGGACTTCCTTTGGAATGCAGGAATTTTCCTCTTCTCTGCACACACGATCCTTGGTGCCTTCCAAAACTATCTGCCAGACGTAGCCGATATCTTTAAGGGCCTAACCGATTCCTACTACACTGGTCAAGAACAGGGATTAATTGATGAGGCTTATTCTACCTGCAAATCCATTTCCATGGACTATGGAATCATGGAAAAGGCGGAAAATGTCTATACCATTCCTTCTAGCTTTGGTTGGAGTGATCTGGGAACCTGGGGTTCTGTCCACGAGAATTCTTATAAGGACCAGGATGACAATGCCTTACCCAATCGGTATATGACCTATGATTCTCAACACAATGTGATTCGGGTAGCCAATCAGGAGAAATTAGTAGTCGTAAAAGGGCTTGAGGGTTTTATTGTAGTAGATACTGAGGATGCGCTCTTAATTTGTCCAAAAGAAGAAGATCAATTCATCAAAACCATCGTTGGGGACGTTAAAAATGGACTGGGAGAGCCCTATGTTTAGCAAGAGTCCCGAGCTTTCAGGAGAAGATGCCAGGGATGAGCAGGCAGAAGCTAGATAAATTGTATCGGATCTTTTAACTCTCAGCGAAGCGATCTGCCTGCTGTCATCTATGTAGCCTTTAACGCTTTCAACTCTCTGATCCTAGCAATAGTTGCTAAGGGGATAGCGTCGATCAACTGTTGGGTATATTCTGCCTCAGGAGCTGCATACAAAGCTTCTGCGGTGTTTTGTTCCAAAATTCTCCCTGCTTTCATGACCATCACGCGATCACTCATATGCTTTACTACAGCCAGGTCATGGGAAATGAATAGGTAGGCCAATCCTCGTTCTTCCTGTAAATCTTTAAGAAGATTCAGCACCTGAGCCTGTACCGAAACATCTAACGCGGAAACGGACTCATCACATACAATCAGTTGAGGCTCCAGTATAAGAGCCCTAGCAATACAAATTCTTTGGCGTTGTCCACCAGAAAATTCATGGGGATACCTCTCGAAATGGTCCTTCTCAAGGCCTACGCGTTCTAACAAATTCAAGATCTGCTCCTTTCTATCTTTTATGCCTTTCCCAATCCCATGGACTTTCATCGTCTCTTGGATAGCAGCACCTATGCGCTTTCTTGGATTTAAGGCGCTAAAAGGATCCTGAAAAATAATTTGAAAGTGTTTCCGCATGGCCCGCAATTCAGAAGCTGTCATCTCTAGGACGTTCGCTCCCCTGAAATACAATGCCCCTTCCGTAGGGGAAATAAGTTTCAGAATACTTCTCCCTAACGTAGTTTTCCCACATCCTGACTCCCCAACCAATCCCAGGGTTTCACCCGGATACAGTGAAAAGCTTACATCATCTACCGCTTTCACCCAGTTTACTTCCTTTCCTTTTTCATTTATAGGAAACCAAGTCCTTAACCCTTTGACTTCCAGAATAGCAGAAGGATCAGTGGGTTTCTCGTCTGTTGACTTCGAAGATACTTCCGATTTTTCCTTTCCAAGGGCCGTTAGCGTTGGCAGGCGGTCCCACGAATCAGAGAGTTTGGGTCTACAGGCCAATAATCCTTGTGAATAAGGCGCTTGGGGATTGGCAAACAGGTCTTCTATACTAGATTGTTCTATGAGCTTTCCTTTTCGCATGACCAAGACCGAGTCGGCTATTTCGGAAACTACGCCCAAATCATGGGAAATAAATACCATGCTTAGGCTACGTTCTCGTTGAATGCGGCGGAGTAATTCCAGAATGTTCGATTGTGTAGTAACGTCTAAAGCCGTTGTAGGTTCATCTGCCAGTAGAAGTACCGGATCACAACTCATGGCCATGGCAATCATCACTCGTTGCTTTTGTCCTCCTGAAATTTCATGGGGATAGGCCCTGAGGGTTTTTTCTGGTAATTCAACCATAGCAAACAGCGCTTTGGCTTTCTCCTTAGCGGCAAGTGCCCCTATTCCCTGATGCAGCCGTAACATCTCTGTCACTTGAAATCCACATCTCATCACCGGATTAAGAGCGCTCATAGGTTCTTGGAAAATCATGGCTATTTCTTTTCCCCGAAGCTTTCTCATCTCTCGTTGGGAAAGCCTTTCCAGTGCGACCTGCCCTAGAGTAGGGGAATTGAACTGAATATGGCCCCCAAGCAACCTTCCCGTTTTGGGTAAAAGTCCCATTATGGAAAAAGCCGTAAGGGATTTCCCACTACCAGATTCCCCGACTATTCCCAGGGTTTCACCTGGATTCACCTCGAAACTCAGGGAATCAATAACAGGGCGCCATCCCTTTCCTTCGGGAAAACCAAAAGTAAGCCCTTCCACTTTGAGAATAGGCTGAGCTTTTGTTGCTTGGCCATCTAAATGAGAATTTTTTGCCATTGCTACAGGAAATTTACATTACCTAACGATCTCAAAAGAACCTAAGAACATGAAAATACTTGTTGCGAGTGAGTTTCCCGAAGCATTTCTTCAGAAACTGCGTTCTCAAGGATTGACCGTTACCTACTCCCCTACAAAAAATCCGGAAGAACTGATTCCCATTATCGCACTTTATGAGGTATTAATAGTCCGTACCTTTCCTACTGTCCGAAAGGAGCTGATAGATCATGCGAAATCCCTTAAATTGCTTTGTCGAGCGGGAATCGGGATGGACCATATTGATGTAGCCTATCTGGAACAGAAAGGAATAGCCGTTTTTAATACAAAAGGGGCTAATGCAGATTCTGTAGGAGAACAATCGGTCGGAATGCTATTGTCTTTGTTGCACCACATAAGCCGAGGGAACCAGCATGTGAAAGCCTTTCAGTGGAAAAGAGAGGCCAATCGCGGGAGTGAATTACAATCTTTAACCGTAGGGATTATTGGATATGGTCACACAGGAAGTGCAGTGGCAAAAAGGCTAGCGGGCTTTGGATGTAGAATCTTAGCCTACGACAAATACAAAAGAGACTATGGCAATGAATACGTAGAAGAAGTGAGCCTAGCCTTTCTTCAGCTACATAGTCAAATCCTTTCGTTTCATGTTCCCTTAACAGATGAGACTATGAATTGGGGTAATTCCACATTTTTCAATCAATTTACCCACCCCATTTATCTACTCAATTTGGCTCGTGGAAAGGTAGTCCACCTTCCCTCTTTACTTCAAGCATTAGAAAGTGGAAAAGTCCTAGGGGCAGGCCTAGACGTTCTTCCTAATGAACGCTTTGATACCCTCGGCGAAGGAGAAAGATTCTTGTATGAACGCCTTTTCTCGAAAGAAAATGTGGTCTTAACGCCACATGTTGGAGGATGGAGTTTCGAGTCTCGGGAAAACATCCAGGATGCAATTTTGATGAGAATTCTCGACTTTCAAAAAGCTTAAACAAACATAAGATTCCCTAGGTCTGAATGGAATAGGCATAGCATAACACTCTCACATTCCTGCCTAAGGCTATTAAATTTTTGGATTGAACGCAACACATGTATTTTACTTCCTAGATTTTCACAATGCTAAGGTACAAACCGGTGGGTCAATGAGCAGGAACGCTTTACAGGTAGTTTTCAACTTTTTTTCAACCTACAAGATAGGAATCTTGATTGGAATTTTATGAATAGTGCCCTAGGGAGAGACTTTTCAAAAGATGCCACTGCCTTTTCCAGAAGAGGTGACGGCTTTCCGTTCTCTTCCCGTTTCTCTCTGGAATTTTTCTCAGTCTCGGGGAATTGACACGCCCTTTTATGCTAGCCATTCTACCCTTGTTGCTAGCCTATGCAGGGTTTCATTACATCCCAAATCGACAAAAATCTTCACTAATCGCATTCCTACTACCTCTCCCTCCTTCTCAATACAGCACCCGAAACTTAATAGTATTTTCGATCTTCTTCAGGTCATTTAATACATCCTGGTTGTAGGCTTTGTCTATATCCGTAATTACATATCCCACTTCTTCATCTGTTTTTAGATACTGCCCCATAATATTGGTTTTGTGTTCGGCCAATACCTGGTTTATTCTTGCGAGGATTCCGGGTTTATTGAGGTGGATATGCAATAACCTATGGGCATTTTTCAGTTTTGGGAGTTGAACATTGGGAAAGTTCACACTACCAAAACTACTTCCTGTATTTATGTAATCCATTACCCTCGAGGGGACATACTCCGCGATATTGCGTTGAGCTTCCTGAGTACTTCCTCCTATGTGGGGAGAAAGGATTGCATTGGGTAAACCCAATAATTCGGAGTGGAATGGATCTTTGTTACTTCTAGGTTCTGCAGGATATACATCTATTGCGGCTCCCTGTAAACGCCCATCCTTCAAACGGGCTGCAAGGGCGGGAATATCCACCACAAACCCTCTACTGAGGTTTAGGAAAATAGCGCCGAGTTTCATTTGACTAAATTCGTCTTCCCCGAACATCCGTTGGTTATCCGGCCTACCATCCACATGAAGAGAGACTACATCAACCGTTTGCAGCAATTCCTCCATTGTAGAACATTTGGTTGCATTCCCTAGAGCAAGCTTCTCAACAATGTCATAATAAAAAACTTGCATTCCCATCGCTTCCGCAAGTACAGAAAGCTGGGCACCTATGTTCCCATAACCCACAATTCCTAGCTTTTTCCCTCTTACTTCAAAGCTGTTCAAGGCAGATTTATTCCATTTTCCCTCATGGATGTCTTTGTTCATCTCTGGAATACGACGCATGAGCAAGATGATCTCGCCAATCGCTAATTCTACCACCGAACGGGTATTACTATAGGGAGCGTTGAAGGCAAGCACCCCATGCTCAGAGCAGGCCGTTAAGTCGATCTGATTGGTACCAATGCAAAAAGCTCCCACAACCATGAGCCGGTTGGCATGCTCCAATACCTTGCGGGTTATATGGGTTTTGGATCGAATCCCAATGATATGTATATCTTTTATCTTTTCGCAGAGTTCTTCTTCTGATAAAGCCCTACCAATCGTTTCTACTTGATACCCCTCTTTTTTAAAGGTTTCTTCGGCATTGGCATGAATATTTTCCAATAGTAAGACTTTGATCCGATTTTTGGGAAAGGATACTTCCATAGGTAATGATTTATCTCTTACTTGCTCCAATTTAGCTGTCATGTCTAGAATGCTTTTATTGAAAAAGATTGCCTTCTTAAAAATGCAAGGTGCAAAAATAGTTGTTTTATGATTAAAAAACCGAAATATCCTAAAGTACTTACAATAGCAGGATCAGATAGTGGGGGAGGCGCTGGAATTCAAGCAGATCTGAAGACCTATGCAGCCTTAGGATGCTATGGGATGAGTGCCCTTACAGCGATTACTGCTCAGAATACACAAGGAGTCCTGGGTATTCATGCGATCCCTCCCCTCATGATTGGTCAACAAATTCAAGCCGTTTTAGAAGATATAGGAACAGATGCCATTAAAATCGGCATGCTACACGATGAAGATACCATCTATGCGGTGCAACAGTCCCTCCAGATTAATGCTAAAAGATGGAATTGGCTGGTGCTGGATCCGGTGATGGTCGCAACCAGTGGGGATCGACTGATCAAAAAAGAAGCTGAAGCCTTTCTTGTTGAAAGGTTATTTCCCATAGCCTCAGTCATTACCCCTAATCTGCCAGAGGCAGAACTTCTATTGGGCAGGCAAATCTCTTCGTCAGACCAAATGCTACAGGCAGCCAAGGAGTTATTGGAGCTTGGCCCTCATAGTGTATTACTGAAGGGAGGACATTTGGAGGAGGAAGAGCTAGTTGATATCTTTTTAGTTAAAAATGAGTCCAAACCCCTGATCCTTAAAACTTCTAAAATCCACACAAGCAATATTCATGGTACAGGATGTACCCTTTCCTCTGCAATTGCAGCACACCTTGCCCTTGGGAATTCCCTCCGAGATTCGGTATCTCTCGCACACGGGTTTTTACAACAGGCAATCGAAGCTGGCAAAGAAGTGCTAACAGGAGGTGGTCATGGACCGGTAAACCATGGCTTTGATCCGAGGAAGATGAAAATTGTCGGTAGTTAGGTAGTCTAAGGTCGGCAGTTGGCGACTAAGTCCAGTCAAGAATTAGGTTAACCAAGGACTACCGACTACAAAACCATCAACTCTTCTATTGATTCTCCCAAGATCTTTTCCTTATTTTCGGGCCGTTTGTATAACTCATAATATTACGCCAAAATGAAATATATCGACCAGGCTTCAGTTGCAGGCAAACGCGTGCTTGTTCGGGTAGATTACAACGTACCCTTAGAGAAAGAAACCTTCCGAGTAACCGATGATAGGAGGATACGGGAATCCATTCCCACCCTAAAATTCGTGCTGGAACAGGGAGGATCTCTGGTACTTATGGCCCATCTAGGTCGACCCAAAGGAGAAGCACAAGACGCCTTTAGCTTACGGCATACCATTTCTACCATTCAGAAGTATGTAGATGCAGAGATTCTATTCGCGGAGGACTGCATAGGAGAAAAAGCCTTTGAATTGAGTGCAAGCTTGAAGCCCGGACAGATTTTGCTGTTGGAAAATGTACGCTTTCACAAGGCAGAGAAGAAAGGGGAAGAAGCCTTTGCAGAGCAGTTAGCCAGTCATGGGGATATCTATGTGAATGATGCCTTTGGAAGTGCGCATAGGGCACACGCAAGTACCACTACAGTTGCTCAGTATTTTGCTGAGGAGAAGTACTGTGGATTTCTCCTGAAGAAAGAAATAGCCAATGCCGAGAAGGTCTTGAACAGTGAGGTAAAACCCGTAGTAGCCATTATGGGAGGGGCTAAAGTATCGGATAAAATCACCATTATTGAAAACCTATTGGATAAAGTAGATTACCTACTGATCGGGGGAGGAATGGCATACACCTTTCTCAAGGCCAAAGGACATGAAGTTGGCACATCCTTATTAGAAAATGATAAAATAGCTACCGCTGCCCAATTGCTAAAAGACGCCATAGCAAAAGGCGTAAAGATCTTGACCCCAGTTGACTCTGTAGGTTCCGACACATTTGGTGAGGATGGAAAGATTGCCGTGTATCGCAATGAAGACTTCCCCGTAGATAGGATGGGGCTAGACATTGGCCCCAAGACTTTTGAGTTTTTCTACGATGCTATATTAGAAGGGAAAATCATCCTATGGAATGGTCCTATGGGTGTATTTGAGATGGACAGCTTTGCAAAAGGAACTATGGCCATCGCGGAAGCAGTGGTAGCGGCAACTGAAAAGGGCGCGTTTTCCTTGATCGGTGGGGGAGACTCTGCTGCGGCCATTGCAAAAGCAGGCTTGGAATCCAAAGTATCCTATGTATCTACAGGGGGAGGGGCATTGCTAGAGTACCTGGAAGGAAAGACCCTGCCTGGCATTGCAGCTTTAGGTTGAAACCGAAACCTTAACAGGGAGAATAGGGTTAAATGTGAGAACTTATCCGAGCATATAACAAAATCCTCCGTGCAAATTTCGTCTTTGACCCGCCTCATGTGTGGGCTAACCCTGATTACTATTCCTAGCATCCAGTTTGGAGGCTATTTCCTTCTCAGTGTGTTGGGTGGAAGAGTTCCAGAAATGGAGCTCACGAGTTTTCAGCAGGCGATGTTTCGTGCAGGCCATGCACATGCAGGGGTTCTCATCCTATTTTCCTTGGTTACCCAAGTCCTGATAGACGCGACGTACCTGAAAGGTATTCCTCATTGGTTGGTTCGTGCGGGCATCCCCTTTTCTGCTTTACTTATCAGCAGCGGATTTTTTCTTTCTGCTATTCAAACAGGAGCTACAGAACCCGATGAATGGGTTATTCTCATCTATATCGGAGCGATTCTCCTTGCACTTGGGCTTATCACCCTTGGAATCGGGCTCATTCAAGCTTGGAGAAACCCGCCTGAAAATGTCTGAGCCTTCATTTTTCTCCTTGTAAAATGAACAGTATATTAGCGTTTAGGGTATTACATGTACATTTATACTCAGCATCTAACTATGAAAATTAATTTGCAGGTACTTTTGATAGGAATTTTCCTATGGGCAGGAAATGGGTTTGCGCAACCCGGAAAGGATTATTGGCAGCAAAGGGTCGAATACACAATGGAAATAGACTTTGACGTAGTTGACCATCAATTTCAGGGAAAACAACGCATCACCTATTTCAACAACTCTCCCGATACCTTGGAAAGGGTATTTTACTATCTTTTTTATAATGCTTTCCAGCCTTACAGCATGATGGATATGCGCAGCCGAACCATCTCGGATCCCGATGGTCGAGTGAGAGACCGCATTCTGGGACTAGGTTCGGATGAAATTGGCTATCAAAAAATTCTGAGCCTTAGCCAGGATGGTGAAGCTTGTAGATATGAAACTGTCGGTACCATACTTGAGGTAACCCTCCCCTCCCCTATTCTGCCAGGAGATAGCAGCCTTTTTGAGATGGAATTCGAAGCCCAAGTTCCTATACAAATTCGCCGTACAGGAAGAAACAACAAAGAAGGCATAGATTACTCCATGACCCAATGGTATCCCAAGCTCTGTGAATATGACAAAGAGGGTTGGCATGCCCATCCCTATGTAGCGAGGGAATTTCATGGGGTATGGGGAGATTATGACGTTAAAATTACCATCGACTCTTCCTATACGATTGGGGCCTCAGGCTATTTGCAAAACCCTGAAGCCATCGGGCATGGATATGGAGAAAAGAATATAGATTCCGATGATAGCCAGCTCACTTGGCACTTTGTAGCTCCCATGGTTCACGACTTTGCCTGGGCGGCTGACCCAGATTATGTTCATGACAAAATCCAAGTACCCGATGGGCCAGAAGTACACTTTTTCTACCAGCCCGAAACTGAAAAAATCGAGGCGAATTGGAAGGAACTTCAGGCCTACTGCATAAAGTTGTTCCAACTCGCAAGTGAAACCTTTGGAACATATCCCTATGATACCTATTCGGTCATACAAGGAGGAGATGGAGGGATGGAATATCCCATGGCTACGCTAGTAACCGGAAAGCGCTCCATGAGAAGCCTTATTGGGGTTACTACTCACGAGGTTATGCATAGTTGGTACCAGATGGTCTTGGCTATCAATGAAGCCAAGTATCCCTGGATGGATGAAGGCTTTACCACTTTTGCGGACAATTACCTTCAGGACATAATATTTGAAGCAAATTCTGATAATCCCCAAATAAGGAGTTACATGAGTTATGAGGGCTTGGTTCAGGCCCGCATAGAGGAGCCTATGGCTACCCATGGGGATCACTATCGCTTCAATAGCGCCTACGGAACGGCTACCTATTCCAAAGGAGCGATTTTCCTCCACCAACTAAGCTACATTATTGGAAAAGAGACCTTCTTTAAGGCCTTTAAATTCTTCTTCGACAGCTGGAAGTTCAAACATCCTGAACCTCGCGACGTGAAACGCATCATGGAAAAAGCCTCTGATCTGGAACTCGATTGGTACTGGGAGTATATGATCAACAGTACCAAGTTTATCAACTATAGTATCGATACGGTTTATCAGGAAAACAATCGGGCAAAAGTCACCCTACTCAATGCTGGGGAGTTTCCCATGCCGCTAGACGTTTCTGTAACCTACATAGACGGAAGCCAAGAGATCTACAACATTCCCTTGCGCATCATGCGGGGCCATAAATCATTTGAGGCAGAGGCGGGAGTATATTCTGACGAAACGAGCTTTACCCTAATCGAAGACTGGCCTTGGACCCATCCGGTTTATGAGTTTAGCCTGGACCGGCCTTTGGCGGAAGTAAAAAGCATTGAGATTGATCCCAGTGGGAGATTGGCGGATATAGATCGGGGAGATAATGAGTGGGAAAAGGAGTAAGGAAAATGTGGGTATGTGGGTATGTGGGTATGTGGAAATACGTAAATAGTTATAAATAGGAATGTTTAATTCTTCTGCCCGCGTACCATCCGATCCCTTTTATTCAGGTCTTTTCGGAGTTCGATGTTTTTGTATCCCATAGATCGAAGCGATTCCACAACTGCCTCCCCAAAATCGCTATGCACCTCAAAGTATAGAAAGCCTCCGGTTTTCAACCAATACTGTCCTAATTCGGCTATATGGCGATAAAAAATCAACGGATCATCATCTGGAACAAATAAGGCGAGATCGGGATCTCGGTCTCTTACATTGAAGAAAAGCCCTGATTTTTCTTGCTGGGGAATATAGGGTGGGTTACTTATCAGGATATCTACGTCCCGAAATTGAAGGTTCGTGGCGGAAAAGATATCTAGCGTGATCCACTCAGGATGAAAGTTCAGAATTTCGGCATTCTGCGAAGCGATATGAATCACCTTTTCACTGATATCCACCCCTACACATCGAGCAGTCTGGTTTAGTAGCTTCCACTCCAAACCTAAGGAGATGGGAATACAGCCTGTTCCTGTTCCTAGATCTACTACAGATAGCGCTTCACCCGACCGATGGCTATCGCGAATCCAGACCAATAATTCCTCAGTTTCTTGTCTGGGAATCAGCACATTGGGACTTACCAAAAACTTTCTCCCATAAAAGTAGCCATACCCTACTATGTGCTGAATCGGCTCCCCTAGTAACAAACGCTCTACTGCGTTGTCTAGCTTTTCTTCAGCTACGGAATCAATTTTTTCTTCTTGATTCACAAAATGTGAATGTGCTGAGATACCGAGGACATCCTCCCAAAGCCAACGTGTAAGGGCTATTGCCTCCTGTTCGCTATATTGTGTAACCAATTGGTCCACAACTCGTTTATGCAATTTGTACAGATTCACAGATCAAATTCTTGGAACAAAGTTTGCCGATGAAGCACGTAAACCTACACAGACTGGTTAACACAAATCAAATGAGAAACACATTTTTTATAGCTTGTACCCTTTTGGTAAGTTTATTTACGTGCTTAACAAGCTTTGGACAAGAACGCAAAATTCGCGAGGCAGATATCTTTTGGAAAAAACGGGTGGTGAATCGCATCAGCCTAATCGAAAAGATTAACAAACCGCTAGTAACGCATGCCCCCTCCTACTACGGACAAGATGACCAATATGCTGAAACAGATGGAATCGTCGTTTCGCTTATAAATGGAGTCCGCGGAGGAAAATACCAGGCGATCCACCCAGATAACTGGGATCACGAAATGAATTATGCTGAATTACGTGAGCGAATGGAGGAATTTGAAAAAGATCTCATGGGAGATTCACAGTGGGAGGAAGAGGAAGACGATGTATTCGCACCTGCCAATGATTTTCTAATGGAAGAAACGGATGATCTTTCTTCCCAAGAGCGTGAGGACACTCAGGTTGAAGGGGAGGCAATGTTAGAAGGAGAAGATTGGCCTTTTGAAGAACTAGAGGCTGGGACAGCAAATGAACCTGTAGAATATATTGACAATACTTTTGATCACACCAATTTTGAAAAAGTCCTCCACATTGTGGAAGATTGGATCTTTGATAAGGGTTCTTCCGAGATGGTACAACGGATTGCTTTCTTCGAGATTATCTGGGTAGACCCTTCTGGGAGTCTTCCAGAGCAGGTTTTGGCTAGATTTAAATGGGAGGATGTAAAAGAGCAAATGGAACAAACCAAGTGGCAAAACATGCACAATGATGGCGAGAGTAAATCCATGAAAGAAATTGTGGCTCTGAGGAGATTTAATAGCCTCGTAATACACTTGGGTAATCGCCCCATTCGATCCCTGCATGAGGCAATACAGGCAAAAAGAGAGCTAGTAGAGTTTGAACACAATCTCTGGAGCTACTAGTTTATATTACTGAAAAAAGCATTTTCTCGAAAATTTGCAAAAAGTCACGTAAGAGTTTTGCAAAAAAGTTAATAAAAGATGAAGCTAACTACTTGTGTAGTTAGCTTCATCTTTTTTTCAAAAAGGCCTTAAAAACCCCATGGAGGTGGTTAGAACATCATATTCCACACACTGTTAATTTTAATCAAACTATTAAATAAGATTGAAAATTGAATTACAAATGAAATATCCATACGAGTAAGATTACGGGATAAAACGAGTAGTTTGCCAAAGTCCTTTTCCCCATTTTTGTATTGTAACAACGAGATTTACTTGCTGTAATCCAATAGTTGTTCTTTGTATGAATCCAAGTTGGCGCTTAGCTGTACGGGACCTCACAAGGTGGAGTCCCGGCAGTTTTTTTTATGCCCAATAGGTTAGTGGTTTGTCTATTCCAAAGTAGCCGATAAAGCAGGACATCGCCAAACGTGATCCCCCAAAACTAGGATGAACGGCGTGAACTTTGTCGGACCGCATAATGATCAGTTCCCCCATGCGCGGTTTTAGTAAGGCTTCTGAAGGAGGAAGTTTTGCCCGATCGAGGAAGTCATATTGCCCATCCATCAATGTGAGAAACTCTTCACAGCTTGGCGCAAAATCCCAAAGCTCTAGTTCTCCTCCTTTGGGGGCAACTTCCAGGTAAATATTAGCCGCCAGTTGTGCTGTCGGCAACATCTCTTTAGGAAGATTCGGCATATCCCTACCCAGTATATCCTGGTGAGGTGGTAAGCCTCCTCTGGCATCGGCCTCGAACATTCGAGCAATTCCTGGCAACATCTTTTTCCCCCTGATGGTCATGATCTGTGCTCCTCCAGGCCATATCTCCTCTAGCCTTAGACGTAACAGATCCAAGGGGTTCAAACAGGGAGCACACATACTTCTCAACTTCTCCGAAGTATGTATGGCTTCGCGGAAATATTGGTTTAGTTTTCTTTTCTTTTGCTCAGTTTCAAATAAGGTCATTCCAATACGCCTCACTGGAACATCCTCTGCCATACTATATCGTTCGAACGTAGGCTCCTCCCACATTTTAGCACTAATCATTTCACAGTAGTTTGTTGGAAAAAAGCCTGGAATTCTCAAGACAAGGTTTCGGTTGTCGATGAGTCCCATTAACGAGTCAAACTGCAAAAACTTCACCCCTTTGACCCTCTTCTTAGGCCGTGATTGAATGGATGTATTCATGAAGGATTAAAAATTTAATTCCCAAACATTAATTGTATACTATCTCGTACAATTTATGAATCCATATAATCAATCGCAATGCATTTATCTACATCTGTAATTTTGGGAATTAAATTGTCAAAAAATCAAAGACAAATTTTGTCAAGATGTACAATAATTTATCAAAAAAAAGGGTAAGGAGTATAGATTCACCGTAAAGTAAAATTCCTCTTCCTCAGCACTTTATGTATATTGCCTTATCAATTATGTAATTATATGTCGATTTATGTCGAGAATTTAACTAAGTCCTACAATGAAGAGCTCGCTGTGGACAACATAAGTTTCGCTATTTCACCTGGGGAAATTATCGGCTTTTTGGGACCAAATGGAGCAGGAAAGTCAACTACCATGAAAATCCTAACGGGGTATTTAGCCCCTGATCAGGGTGAAGTAAGCCTCGGAAATCTATCTGTGGTTGACCATCCCCAGGAAACCCGAAAAATGATTGGCTATTTACCTGAACACAACCCACTTTATCCGGGAATGTACATCCAGGAATTCCTCAACTTTGTATGTCATATTCATGGAATAAAGGGGAAGGAAAAAAATAATAGGATAAAAGAGGTGATTCAACTTACGGGATTGGACCGCGAGCAACACAAGAAAATTAAACAGCTATCCAAGGGATATCGCCAAAGAGTTGGATTGGCTCAAGCCATTATTCACGATCCTTCTGTCTTAATTCTTGACGAACCTACCACAGGGTTAGACCCCAATCAGTTAATAGAAATTCGTAAACTCATTCTGAAGTTAGGAAAGGAGAAAACCGTAATATTTTCCTCTCATTTGTTATCAGAAGTTGAAGCAGTAGCTCAGCGCGTTCTTATCCTACACAAAGGGAAATTGCAGGCAGATGAAACCCTAGAACATTTACATAGCCAAAACCATCGGGAACACATCTTCCACTTAGAACTTAATAAAGAGGGGTTTGATCCTACTTCCTTATCCCAACACCCCAATGTAATTTCTATTGAACCGATAGATTCTAGAAGATGGGAAATTCGGGTAAGAGATGCTGTAGAAGTGAGGGAAGAATTATTTCAAGCTTGTGTAGATCAAGGTTTCGTTATTTTTGGACTCGAGCAGCAAAGCCTCAGCTTGGAGTATATATTTGCTCAGCTAACTCAGTAAGTTGCTGTTGTAGCCTTAACTTCGTGAGATTTTCTAGCGGATGAGGATTCGATCTCAAAACTTCTTCGATTCTTAGGAATTAATATCCAAAAGGCACCCATGCTCTTTGGATGTTAGTTTATTACCTTGCTAATTAACTTCCCCTTTCCCTCTTTTGCTAGAATAGCTAGCATCTTTTCACCCAGCTCCCGTAGCGAAGTACTTCTATTCGCCAATAGGAAAACTCCCCTCTTTTGATCCTCAATGTATCCTATATAGGCAGCATACCCAGAACCTCTTCCTTCTGCCCATACCTTCCGATACTCTCCCTGTATGCTTTCCTGGATCCACCATCCATACCCCACTTCCAATCCTTCCCAGTCTTTAGGTGCTGGAGATAGTTTCACCTCAGGTGCTTGTGTATTGCGAATTGCATGGTGTAGGATAGAAGAATGAGACCTACTTGCATACTGGAGAAAGTGCATCATATCTTGTGGAGTGCTATATATCCCCATTGAAGGAACCATTCCTTCCCAGAAGATAGGAGCTTGTTTTTTTCCTTTAAGAGAATACCCTTGAGCGAGGTCGTACAGCTCATCTTCCTCTAATTTAGCATGTGTGTGCTGCATGTTTATTGGATCAAAAACCTCCTCTTTCACCATTTGCCCATAAGATAAGGTACTATTCACGGTAAGCAACTGACCTAAGACTGCGATTCCCCAGTCTGAATACTGAAAACTTTCCCCTGGTTTGGCACACAATTCCCTACTGGAAAATTGTGTTAAAATTTCCTCTGAAGAAATGAGAGGAAATTGTCTTTTATCGGGTCTGTACTTTTTCGAAAGGAGCCATCTTCCTTTTGAGCCAGGTTGAGGACAGAGTCCTGCAAAGTGGGTAGCAAGACGGCAATAGGTAATCGGAACTAACGGGGTATCTATTACTTTTCCACAACTAAAGCCTCCCCAGATTGGAACTCCCGGATATTCTTTTGGATGGCGGATTTCCGAAGCCTGCAGGAACTCGTAGGTCATTCTACTAAAAAGAGGAACTGTGACCCTAGGGGTTACTTGCTCTGCCAACGGACGATATAGGTCTATTTGCCCTTCTAGCTCCATTTTCATCATCAGGGCGTGTGTGAAGATCTGAGATACCTCTCCCAGTCCAAAATAGGTAGTCGGCTCTACTTTCAGACGCTTCTCATACTCACGATATCCAAATACAGAAAGACCAGAATCCTGAGGCTGTATAAACCCCATGGCCATACCTGGGACTTTTTCCTTTTGTATGAAGGCAAATATTTCTGTATGAAGTGCTGGCGCAACCTCTTGTCCCAGAGAGAATTGATAGAGTAGAAAGCAAACCAAGCCTGAGCCAAGCGGTTTCAAATAGGAGATAAATTTTTCCATACCTCCAACTTAGTTCAACTATTTGCTAGGGGAAATGATCTTTATCACATATCCCCCTTCCATTTGATAGGGGAAACTTACACACATATTTTTTACACAGATTATGCTTATTACAACCACCCCAACCATTGAAGGAAAATCTATTGTTCAATACCTAGATCTCGTAAGCGGCGAGGCAATTGTAGGCGCAAATATATTTCGGGATTTTTTTGCGGGCATCACGGATATTATCGGTGGAAGATCGGCGAGTTATGAGAAATCCCTTCGAGAGGCCAAAAACATAGCCATCAATGAAATGATGGATCTCGCTGAGAGAATTGGCGCAAATGCTATCGTAGGCATTGACCTGGATTATGAAACGATTTCTATCGGCCAAAAGGGGGGAATGCTTATGGTAAGCGCTAGTGGAACGGCAGTTGTCTACGAGTAAATGGAATAATTGGGGAATGAACCTGAAAAAACCAGGAGTGAACCTTCTAACGAGCTAACTCT
>JBCCTX010000142.1:0-18952 GCA_039197765.1 Bacteroidota bacterium | reverse complement strand
TTTCAGTCAAATTATTACATGAAGTAGATATAATCGGAAGGAATTGAAGACTCAGTAGCCTTATTGTAGGGGAGAACGGTATTTTCTTATGAATTATTTTTTACAACATATTCTTTACATGGTGAAAAAATAACGAGACTTTCTAGTATAAAAAACTGAAGACCAGTAAATTAAGAAAGTTCGTTTAAACTCCTTCACTAGGTTTTTAAAGGTAATGTCCAACATAAATCTATTTTACTTTTAGGATGACGCACATTGAATAAAAATAAATCTATAATTTTTTATGAATTTTTTTTAAAAAGTTAATTATGATTTTTGAAATAAATGCGATACATTTGTCTTGTCGTCCGAAAATCAGAATGACTTTTCTCGATTTAATCGTCATAATTAGGGCGCTTCGTAATTAGCACATTTTCTAACATTAACATTAGCTGTACATGAACTACTCAATCTTTCTCATTCCCAGGTCTAAAGACCCTTCCCATTCTAAAGCATATACGATCAAATGCATCGCTATTGCTTCTTAAAGCCTCATCCATTAGGGTTTATAAATGAATCCCATATGAGATTTGGCAAGGCTTAAGAAACGAGTTTTAGGATTTTCATTAATAATGAGGTCTTCTATACAAGTTTTTTTACCGTTTCCATGGAATTTTTAGCAATTCATGAAAAAAGTCAAATTTCTACGGCTTAGATAATATAGATTTACGTACGAAGACTTAGCTGCACTCTTCATAACAGGCATTATCAATCTATTGGTATCCCTTCATGAAGTTTTACAATCAATCCTTTCATGAGCTATTCATAGATTCATGGGATTTCAGAAGAAAAATTTGATTTCAATCTTGGTAATTAGCCACAATCGATAAAAAAATGAAAGTTAAAAAGCAGGGCGTATTATTTTCCTATTTCCTCGCTGAATTACTACTTCTTAATCTAGCCTTTTTTACCGTATCGTTTTTTAAGTACGGAGAACCTATTCGTTCAGGGTATTTGTTGCTGATCGCACTTTTTAATGTGAGTTGGATGGCCATCGTTTTTATCAATGGACCTCAAGAGTTGTATGTGCGGTATAAAATCCAGAAGCGAATAAAAGATCACTTGTTAAATTGTTTTTTACTTTTGGGAATTGTCTCTCCCCTGCTACTCCTTTTTGGAGAAGATGAGTATTCAAGAACCATGATATTTGGAACAACCCTTCTCTTTTCAGGGTTAAGTTTTCTTTTCTTTCTATTTTCCTCTAACTACTTCCGCCTATTGAGAAGCAATAAGTCTACTTCCCGTGTATTAATTTTAGGCGCGGAAGAAAAAGGTAAGCAAGTATTTAATTTCACACAGAAGAACAAACACCTTGGTTATGAAGTAGTAGGTTTTTTAGATGATAAAGTGAGCAGCAATGGAATAAACGTCTTGGGAAGGATTCAAGACCTACCTCAAGTGTTGGAGAACTCTTCTGTTGACGAAATTGTAATTACAATGCCTTCGACGAAGGAAAAAGAGATTCAATATGCAATTAAGACTGCCGACTTTAATGGGATTCGGGTAAACCTTGTCCCAGATATAATGGGTTCTAGCTTTGGTACCAATCAGGCTGCCTATCAGGTTGATGGCATGTCCATGATTGAGATGCACCAAGTTCCCCTGGATTTGTCTCACAACTACTTCCTTAAGCGCATGTTCGATATACTTTTCGCCGGGTGTCTTTTGATCTTCCTGTCGCCTATCTTACTAACGATAGCAGCCCTTATCAAATTTAACTCTAAAGGGCCTATTTTCTACAAGCCTATTAGAAAAGGATTTGGCGGTAAGGAGTTTACCTGTTTCAAATTTCGCACCATGTATACCGAGATGTGTGAAGATCCCAAAAATGGGTCTAAATCAACTACCAAGGACGATCCACGGATCACTCCCATAGGAAGATTCCTCAGGAAAAAAGACCTCGATGAGCTTCCACAATTTATCAATGTACTATTGGGAGACATGAGCGTAGTGGGCCCACGTCCTCACCGGGTAAACCTAAATTCTGAATTGCAGCATGGAGTGGATCACTACATGTTCCGCCACTATGTAAAACCCGGTATTACGGGTTGGGCTCAGGTAAATGGCTGGCGGGGACCCACAATTACTGAAGAACAGAAAAGCGAGCGGGTTCGCCATGACCTCTGGTACATTGAAAACTGGAGTTTCCTACTCGATATCCGCATCGTATTTATGACGGTATTTGGGAAAAAGACTCGCATCAACGCGTTCTAAATGCCTGAGTATCGGAGCCTTCTGTAAATTTGTTCCGCCTTAAAACAAAAAATCCGAATTTTTAACCCAGGTGTTAAACATTCGGATTTTTCCTATTAATCCATCTTCGCTTAACGCAAGAATTTAAACCATATTAAAGGCATTTTTGGCACTTCATGAAATAATTTAAATTTCTGCCTGAGAAATAATATAAAATTACGGAACATAATGCATGAGCGCATTGAATATACCTAAGAAAAAATTGATCTTTGTTTAGAAGGAATGCCGTTCTACTCGTGTGTTTAGTTAGTATTTAGTTGTTTAAAGATTCCACAACCCCAAGGGATTTATATGAAAGTTAAAAAACAAGGCATCTTACTTTCCTACTTTTTAGTTGAGATTGTATTATTGAATCTGGCATTCTTCATGGTGTCCTATGTCAGTTCGGGCACACTCCTCAAATCCGGATATATCGTGCTCTTACTTTTGTTTAACCTAGGTTGGTTATCGATAGTATTCATAAATGGTCCCCAAGAGCTATATGTACGATATAAGCTCAAAAAGCGAATCAAGGACTTACTGTTAAATTATTTTCTCTTTCTAGGGATTACTTCTCCCCTGATAATGATTTTTGGAGAGGACGATTATTCCAGAACGATGGTTTTAGGGACAACCCTTTTATTTTCTGCGTTTAGCTTTTTATTTTTTCTCCTTTCTTCTAATTACCTAAGTGCTATCAAACGCAATAATTTTTCCTCCAAGCTACTCATTCTAGGGGCTGAGGAAAAAGGGAGGAAAGTGTATGAGTTCACCCAAAAAAATAAGCACTTAGGCTATGAGGTAGTCGGTTTTTTAGATGATAAGGTGCCTAGCAATGGAATCAATGTTATTGGAGGAATTCAAGAACTTCCCCAGGTACTCAGCAATACAGCGGTAGATGAAATTGTAATTGCCCTGCCAACTTACAAAGAGAAGGAAATCAAGTATGCGATAGAGACTGCTGACTTTGAAGGCATACGCTGTAATGTTATCCCAGACTTTGTAAACTCCTTTGGCCTGAATCACCATACCTATAACCTGGATGAGATTCCGGTGATAGAAATGCACCATATCCCGCTAGATTCTTCTCATAACTACTTCTTGAAGCGTCTGTTTGATATGATATTTGCCGTTTTTATTCTCGTATTTTTATCTCCTATTCTTTTGGCAATTGCTTTGTGGATTAAGTTCGACTCTAAAGGGCCCGTATTCTACAAACCTGTGAGAAAGGGCTTAAGTGGGAATAAATTTACGTGCTATAAATTCCGGACGATGTATACGGAATTGTGTGAAGACCCTAGTTCTGGTAGTCGTTCCACTACCAAGAATGATCCTCGAATCACACGGGTAGGAAGTTTCCTACGCAAGAAAGACTTGGACGAGCTCCCTCAGTTTATCAATGTGCTCTTTGGGCAAATGAGTGTGGTAGGTCCACGTCCTCATAGGGTCAACTTAAACTCAGAATTGCAAAACCACGTGGAGAAATATATGTTCCGCGCGTATGTACGCCCAGGCGTAACCGGGTGGGCCCAGGTGAACGGGTGGCGCGGACCTACTGAAACTGAAGAACAGAAGCAAGAGCGTATTCGCCATGACCTTTGGTATATTGAGAATTGGAGTTTTTGGCTAGACCTAAAAATCATATTTCTCACAGCATTTGGCAAGAAGACGCGTAAAAACGCGTTCTAATACAAAGGCTGCTCAGTCTAGGGATGATGTTTTTCCCATGAAAATAGTTTGGGTAATACGAGCCCTCTAATCGATAGAAAACCAACGCATGGATACTGCTCCGGGTATATCTTTGACAGATTCCTCAAAAATTAACGAACTTTGAGTCCTATGCCCTAGATTATTGAGTAGTTTGTCTATTTTTGTAGCCTCATGGAGCATATTTATCCAATTTTTGACCAGATTCTTGCTCGGTCGGATAAGGAGACCCAATTGAAACAACACGCACAAGTCGTTTGGTTTACAGGTCTTTCGGGCTCAGGGAAAAGCACAATTGCCCGTTCTGTAGAGGGCTCTCTACACAAAATGGGATTCTTCACAAAACTTTTGGATGGGGACAATGTAAGAGCGGGGTTATGCAAAGACCTTTCCTTTTCCCAAGCCGATAGAGAAGAAAACATACGTCGAATCGCAGAAGTAGCAAAGCTATTTCTCGATGGAGGCATTATTTGTCTTTGTTCCTTTGTCAGTCCTACCCATCACATTCGATCTTTAGCCCAAGAAATAATTGGCAAGGATAATTTCCTGGAGGTGTATGTAAATGCCTCGCTAGAAACTTGTGAGCAGCGAGACGTCAAAGGTCTATACAAAAAGGCAAGAGCAGGAGAAATCAAACAGTTTACAGGAATTGATTCTCCATATGAAGTGCCAACTTCTCCCTTTTGCACCCTAGACACAAACAGTAAAAATTTAGATACTTGTAGAGAGGAGTTGTTGACCAAATTACTCCCTCTTATTCAATTCAATGCCTAATTTTCGCAACTCAATCTGAATATTTTCATTGGATTGTTTTTTTTTATAAATCACAGGCGTTTTTCATCTTATCTAACTTGAAAAATCTTTATGGATTATAGACTCAGCCATCTGGACCAACTGGAATCAGAAGCGATTTACCTTATCCGCGAGACAGCAGCTCAGTTTGAGCGTCCCTGTCTACTGTTTTCAGGAGGGAAGGACTCCATCACTGTAGCTCATCTTGCAAAAAAGGCATTTTACCCTGCCCGCCTACCTTTTCCTTTGATGCATATCGATACAGGACATAATTTTCAGGAAACGATCGACTTCCGAGATCGTTTCATCTCTGACATGGGAGCAGAACTGATTGTAGGTTCCGTACAAGAATCTATTGATAAAGGTCTGGCCAAAGAAGAGAAAGGTCCTAACCCTAGTAGAAACTCTATTCAGAGTGTTACGCTACTAGAAATGATTTCCCGCCACAAATTTGACGCCTGTCTTGGAGGGGCGCGAAGAGATGAAGAAAAAGCCCGAGCTAAGGAGCGCTTTTTTTCTCACAGGGATGAGTTTGGTCAATGGGACCCCAAAAATCAACGACCAGAGTTGTGGGATCTATTTAATGGATATTTACAACAAGGGGAAAACTTTAGGGTATTTCCTATTAGTAACTGGACAGAGTTGGATGTATGGATGTACTTGAAAAGAGAGCAGATCGAACTTCCCAGTCTATATTTTTCTCATATGCGAAAGGTCGTAAACCGCGACGGAGTGTATTTGGCAGAAAATCCCTTCATCACATTGGTGAAAGATGAAACCTACGAAGAGAAGGAAATCAGGTTCCGTACCATTGGAGATGCTACTTGTACGGGGGCTGTACTTTCTCAAGCACGTACCATTGATGACATCATCAGTGAAATCGCCGCAACCCGCCAAACTGAAAGAGGAGGAAGAGCAGATGATAAGCGTTCAGATAGCGCAATGGAAGACCGGAAAAAGCAAGGCTATTTCTAGGCTCATTATCCTTCATTTTCATTCTTTTAATTGAATTCAATACACCCATATATATGGACTTACTTAGATTTTCCACCGCAGGTAGTGTCGATGATGGTAAGAGTACCCTCATCGGACGCTTGTTATACGATACAAAATCCATTTTTCAGGATCAGCTAGACTCTATTGAACAGACGAGTAAGAAAAGAGGAGACGATTACCTAGATCTGGCCCTATTAACAGATGGATTAAAAGCAGAACGCGAACAAGGAATCACAATAGATGTCGCGTATAGATACTTTGCTACGCCCGACCGCAAGTTTATTCTGGCAGATACCCCTGGACACATCCAATATACGCGTAATATGGTGACTGGGGCTTCTACGGTAAACCTAGCCATTATCTTAATCGATGCTCGGAATGGAGTAGTTGAACAAACGCGGAGGCACTCATTCATTGCTTCCCTACTTGGCATCAAGCACTTGATTGTCGCTGTCAATAAAATGGATTTGGTAGATTACCAAGAGGATACTTATGAGAAAATTAAGGAGCAGTATGAATCCTTTTCTTCCAAACTGGGAATCCCCGATATACGCTTTATTCCACTTAGCGCACTTGTAGGGGATAACGTCGTTAACAAGTCTGAGAATATGCCTTGGTATGAAGGGGGTACCCTCTTGTATACCTTAGAGAATGTACATATCTCCCACGACTACAACTTCGTTGACGTAAGATTCCCTGTCCAGTATGTAATTCGGCCACAATCTGATACCCATCGCGATTACAGAGGATATGCCGGAAGGGTTGCTGGAGGAGTTCTCAAACCAGGCGATGAGGTTGTAGTTCTCCCTTCAGGCTTTCCCACTCGCATCAAAGCCATTGACTCGATGCATGGTCCCCTTACTGAAGCTTTCCCACCTATGTCAGTAACCATTCGATTAGAGGATGAGATTGACATAAGTCGTGGAGATATGATCGTTAAGCCACAAAACCGACCTACCGTAAGTCAGGATCTCGAACTCATGATCTGTTGGATGAATGAAAAGCCACTTTCGCCTAATGGCAAATATATTATTCGTCATACGACACGCGATGCACGGTGCATTGTAAAAGACGTGCGATACAAGGTGGACATCAATACCCTTCACAGAGACGAAAGCGACAATGATATAGGGCTCAATGACATTGGTAGAATCAAAGTCAGAACCTCTGTTCCCTTTATGCATGATGATTATAAGCGTAATAGGACAACAGGGAGTGTCATTATTATAGATGAATTCACCTATGAGACCCTTGCAGCTGGAATGATCGTAGATCGTCAGTAGGGACTTTAGCGTTCATGAAGCATGCTGTAAAGCATAGCCACAAAATATACGTAGAGCCGCGGTATCGCGGCTCTACGCGTTTAGTAACTCTTGCAAAACAGGCAGGGTGTGGTCCATGATACGCTCTTCAATGTGGTCCGTTGCAGCGGGTTCGAACCCTTTCCCAGTTACCCGCTCATAAAGTTCGATATATCTGTTAGAAACAGATTGGATAAAATCGTCATCCATTACAGGCATAGTTTGCCCATCCTTGCCTTGGAAGCCATTTGCCATTAACCACTCTCGCACAAATTCTTTGGAAAGTTGCTCTTGCTGTTCACCAGCAGCCTGACGGGCTTCATAACCTTCTAAGAAATAGTACCGGGAAGAATCTGGAGTGTGAATCTCATCTATGAGATAAATATCATCTTCTATATACCCAAATTCGTACTTAGTATCTACAAGAATGAGTCCACGTTCTTGCGCAATTTTTTGACCCTGGTCAAAAAGTGTATAAGCATGGTGCTTGATTTGTCCCCAATCTTCATCTGTAATCAAACCCGATTTGAGGATCTCATATTCAGAAATGTCCTCATCGTGTCCAATTTGCGACTTAGTTGCAGGAGTAATAATGGGGGTCGGAAAGGCATCGCCTTCTTTCAATCCTTCTGGTAGGTCTACCCCACAGAGTTTTCTCCCCCCTGCCTTATATACTCGCCAAGCATGACCAGCAAGGTATCCTCGCACTACCACTTCTATCGGATAGGGCTTGCACATCCGGCCGATAGTTACATTAGGATCTGGAACCGCTAATACATGGGTAGGCACTAAATGATCCACTGCCTCAAAGAAATGGGCGGCAGTCTGGTTCAACACTTGCCCTTTCCCAGGTATAGCTCTAGGCAAAATATAGTCGAAAGCCGAAATACGATCTGAAGCAATGATAACCAATAGCTCTTCATTGATAGTATATACATCCCTCACTTTCCCCTGGTAACGAGAGATTTGGGAAGGAAACTGAAAATCTGTGGATTGAATGCTATTCATGACAACAAATATAGTCTATTACACAGAATCCCAACACAATTCTCCTTGCCCTGATAAAACTCATGTCTCCCTTTGACTTTAAGCTTCGCAAGATCACTGTAGAGTTTGGAGTTTAGCATCACAATCACACTAAAGCCACAAGATTATGAAGACGATACTCATTCCAACCGATTTTTCAGACGATGCCCGTAATGCAATGATGTATAGCCTGCCCCTGGCAAAAGAATGGGGAGCAGAAATCCTCCTGCTACATGTATATCCCCCTCCTACAGGCCCAGATGTAGCCTGGGTTTATGTGGAAAGTGAGCGCGAACAATGGGAAAGTGGTGCTCGAGAACAAATGAAAAAGCTACAGGCCTTGATAAAAGAACGTGTACCAGAAGTCAACGTAAGGTATGAAATCCGTCAAGGTCCCTTAGTAAATGAGGTTTTAACCTTAGCAGAAGAAGCAAATGCGGATATGATACTCATGGGTACCGAGGGAGCAAAGGGACTGGAAAAACTTCTGGTTGGAACGCGTACCGCAGGGGTGGTCAGCTATGCAAAATGCCCCGTATGGGTAGTTCCAGAAGATTATAAGGACTTTACCATCGAAAGAATTGTTTTCGCCAGCGACTATCAAGAAGAGGACCTGGAGGTTCTCAAAGAATTAGCTTGGTTAGCGGAAAGGTTTGAAGCAAAGATTGTTATACTCCACATTGCCCCAGAAATTTTGTCTTATGAGGAACAGAAATTCGGTTGGTACAAGGAGTTAATTGAAGAAGGGTTGGCGTACAAAAACATAGAATTCGAACTCATCAAACACTACGATGTACAGGAAGGGCTTCGCGACTATATTCGATTTAATAAAATTAACCTCCTAAGTATGACGATGAAAAAACGGAATATGTTGGAGCGATTATTAAAGCGCAGCGATACAAAAGAGATGAGCTACCAGACAGAAATTCCCTTATTGGCATTTCACGAAAGGGATTTTGAAGCGGTAAAATAAATTGACGTGCAGTTGAGTAAGCCTGTTATCCCATGATGGATGGCGGGCTTTTTTACTTAAACCATCCTATAGAACTGTCTCCCCCACTCACCCAAGTACTATTCAGACTAGAGTTTGGACCCGGTAGCTTAGTAGCCCCTTCTGCAGTAAGGGTAGTGAGCCCCTCATTCGGAATTTTGGCTACGTGCAAATCTCCTCGAAGCGAAGTGCTACTGTTTAACATTACCGTAGCAAGATGGGTACCATCTGGAGAAAAAGTAGGCACGGCAAGGGTTTGGACTGCTCCAAAACATTCTCTATGATTCTCTGAGTTTTCCTCTGTTGAACCGATCCAGATACTGGTTTTGTAGCCGTAAGCTATTTGACCTCCATCAGGCGATATAGCTAGCTGGTCAGGTAGGTCCGCAAATTGCCCGTCAAAAATTCTTATTAGGGTGAAGTCATTTGTTCCTATATCCGAAATTCTACCTAAAAACAACGCTTCGTTGAGACTACCTTCTAGAATCTCTCCTGTGAAATAAAGATTTCCCCTTGTATCCCAAACGTGTCCTTTCACTCGGATTCGATCTCCATCAATACGAAAAATTTCATCCCCTCCTTCATCCAGTATGATGAAATCTGGATTCGCACTGGAAAGGGAATTTACTATACCCGAATAATAAGTAGCACTAGGAGAGACCTTTACGCCGAGCTCATCTGGATCAAGCGTTATTTCTAAATCAAACTCTTTTTCAATAACCCCTGTATTTACTTCCCAAAGGGCTACCCCCTCATTCTTCCCTGGCCAATTGTTAGTCGTAAAATACTGAGCATCTGGACTCATAAAGGGCCCCTGCCTCCCCTTACGCTCCGCTATAAAATCTATGGTCTCTGTTGCCAAGTCATAAAGAAATAAATCTCCGGCAAAGGCAAAGAGAATTTTACCTTCAAGTGTAGAAAGATCGGGATTTTCCATTTCCCCCTCTTCGACTGTACAATTAGTAAAAATGAAAAACGATAGTAAAAAAAAGAAAAATGACTTACGAATAGTATCCATTTTATTTATTTTCTATAATATTATTTTCATTTTTTAAAATAAATACATATATTTGAGTGTAATTAGTCAGTAGCCTTACACATTAGCTGTCATCACTCATCGTTTCGTTTTAAAAGGGATTAGCTCCTTATAAAACACCTAGTTGTACATCAAACGTATTAAAATTTATGCACATCTCTACTATTTCTATCCAAAAGACATTGGTTTCCGCTTTTCTTATATTTTTCTACTTGAGTTCATTTGCCCAGAGCTCTCTCGCCTCTTTGAAATTCGAAGAAAGCTTTTTAGTAGACTACACTCCCGGCCCTCCTCCTGTGGCGGTAAGCTGTGAGGCGCTACCTTTTATAAATGTGCCAGAAGGCTTTGCATCTTTCTCTTGGGAGTTTGAAGAAGGAGCCGAAAGCCAGGGACAGCGGACGTCTCACCTATTCATGACTTCAGGAGAATATAAAATAAAGCTAACTGTAGTGGACAGCCTAGGAAATAGCTACACTTTTGAGAAAACGCTAGAAGTTGGAGGGGAGGAAATAGAAGTACCTCTTACCTATCCTCTAGCCAATATTGGAGAGTATCCTACTTGTAACGAATTGGTAAAACACCCCAACTTATTCCCCAGGAGAGATCTGATCTGTATGAACTAAAAAAACCATACTTCGGAACCTCTTATCCGAGGTTCCGAAAGTTTTTTATGTCAACATTTTTTCCAGAATATCGCCCACATAATATGCAACTACTGCTGCTGCTCCCCCCAATAATAAGGTCTCAATTATTGCTCGCCACCATGAACTTTGCGTAACGTAGGCTTTCAACGCACCAATTCCAATAAATCCAAAAGAAGTAAATACACATGACGCCCAGAAGAGTTGAGATACGTCCAACCCTAAGGTATCTCTAAATACATACGCAAATAGGGGTATGATTCCGACCACAACAAAGGAGATGAAAGTAACAGTCCCTATAGCAAAGGGGGAGCGAGAATCGGGAATCATTTCCAACTCCTCTTTCATCATTACATCTACCCACCTATCCTTATCAGCAGTGATGACTTCGACAATCTGCTCCAACAGTTCTCCTTCAAACCCTTTTTCCCGATAGATCTCCCGAATTTCTTCCTTTTCCCTATCTGGAATAGTCTCTATCTCCTCATACTCTATTCGTTTATGCTTATTGTAGTTTTGAGACTCGGAACGGGAAGCAAGATATGCCCCAATGGACATGGAGAACCCATCTGCAATGAGGTTTGCAAAGCCAAGAATAAGGACAACTGAGATCGAGAGCTCAGCACCAGCTGAACCTGCAACTACAGCGAATGTAGTTACCAAACCGTCAATACCACCGTATACAAACTCTCCCAAATAGTCCTGAAAGCGTCTTTCCTGGTGAATTTTCTGTTCATCATGAGTATTATCCATATGAGAAGGATTTTCTAGCACAAGGGAAAAAGAAGAATTGAAGATTTTTTTTTGTGTAACATAAATCAGTATTTTCGAGAGGATTCGTTCTCTCTTGGGGACTAAGGTATTGCAAAATCTATAATAACGATAGCATAAGGACCTGGACCTCTGTAATTATTTCCTCTCACATCTATAAGTTACTTTTTCTTGAAATTATCTCCCATGAATAAGAATATCCCCACAAAGCCAGCCTTATGGCTTATAATGATTTGCCTGCTTGTTTTTTCCAGTTGTAAGAATAATGCGGTTCAAAACGACGAATATGGAACCTTTAACCCAGAATTTGCCTCCTTCATATCAGGCTATACTACGGGAGAAATCTCTCGAACAGAGCCTGTGATCATCTCTTTCTCTAAAAATGTTATTCCCCGTGAGCAAGTTGGCGAGGAAGCTACTAAACTTTTTAAAATTAATCCGCAGGTAAAGGGAACCCTCAAATGGAAATCCCAACAAAGCCTAGAATTCATCCCGGAGAACCCCTTGGAATCCGCAACCCTTTACCAAGTAAGCCTCAATACCCGATCCTTAAAAGACAGTCTTCCCAACATCCCATCCCCCTTCAACTTCCAGTTTAAAACCTATCCACAGGGCCTGAATGTGGAATTCACGGGGCTTAAAAATATAGACCTAAAAAATTTTGAATGGAGTCAGCTCTCAGGAAAAATTATTTCTCGGGATTTCGAACCCAATGCATCCATTGAATCCATATTTGAAGCAGAACTGGGTAATAAACCCTTGAAGATTTCCTGGGATCATGAAGAGGATAACTATGTACATGCATTCACCATTGATAGTATTCTCCGAACCGATCAAACCCAATTTGTCAATATTCACTGGGATGGAAATAGGAAGAATATCGCAGCGGAGGGGGAAGAAAAGATCGAAGTTCCCAGTATGGGCAGCTTTAAGTATATGAGTATCCTAGTGTATAATCACCCTGAACAATATATTCAGGTGGAGTTTTCAGACCCGGTTGACAAGGATCAGAATTTAAATGGGCTGATTTACTTAAAGGGGGTCTCTTCTTCCATATCAGTGAATAGTAACCTGGTTAGGGTCTACCCCAAAAGTACCCTTACAGGGGCCCATACTTTACACATTAACCAAGGGCTCCAAAATTTAGCGGAAATCTCTCTAGGAAAAGACCACACAGAAGATCTACAATTCGAAGATCCCAAACCTGAGATCCGAATTACAGGAAAAGGGGCCATTATTCCTCAAGGAGAAACCCTCCCTTTCGTCTTTGAGACTATGGGTCTCCAATCTGTTGATGTACGAATTATTAAGGTGTATGAAAATAACATTTTACAGTTTCTACAGGGAAATTCACTCGATGGAAGAGATCAAATAAACCGGGTAGGGCAAGTGATAGTCCGAGAATCTGTTAGCCTTGATAAACTCAACAGTAATGGAAGCGTTTGGACGCGCCACTCCTTGGACTTAAGCAAACTCGTAGAGCCTGAACCTGGGGCTATCTATGAAGTAGCCTTAGGATTTCGTCCACAAGACATCCTTTTCAAGTGTGAAGAGATAGCAAATGCTGACCAGATTGATATGCTACGAGTAGGAGAAGACTTCAATTCCTACTATTGGTATGATGAAGGATATTACTACTACAATTGGGACGAACGAGATAATCCTTGCAATAGGGCCTACTACAGAAGTGAACGGGTTGTCAAAAGAAATGTGCTAGCATCCAATCTAGGACTTATCGCCAAACAGGGAAATGGGGAAAATCTTTTTCTGGTTACTGACTTAAAGACTACTGCCCCTCTTCCTAACGTCAAACTTGAATTATATGATTTCCAACAACAGTTAATAGGTACTACGGTTACGGATTCGGAGGGAAAGGGAAAGATCCCAACAGACAAGTCTCCTTTTGTTCTGGTAGCCCAAGCGGGTTCCCAGCGCGGGTATCTACGTCTAGACGATGGCCACTCGCTTTCGCTCAGTCGATTTGATATCGGCGGTACTTCTTATCGGGAAGGTTTAAAGGGATTTCTATATGGAGAGCGAGGCGTATGGCGTCCAGGTGATGATATATTTTTAACCTTTATCCTAGAGGATAAAGAGAATAAGTTACCACAAAACCATCCAGTAAAGCTGGAGCTTAGAGATCCCAAAGGGAAGCTGGTCATTGAAAAAATTAAAACTGAGGGCGTAGATGGGTTTTACACATTTCCTGTAAAGACGGATTCAGATGCTCCCACAGGTAATTACAGAGCCTACGTATCCGTAGGTGGAGCCCAATTCTACAAAACGGTAAAGGTAGAGACGATCACTCCCAACCGATTGAAAATTCAATTGGATATGGGCGCCCAAAGCTTTTCCCAAGCCTCTCAACCCCCTAACGTTACGCTGCAGGCAAACTGGTTACACGGAGCTGCTGCAAATAATCTCAAAGCAAAGGTAAGTGCTCAACTTCGCCCCAATCGGGCAAGATTTGAGAATTATGAAGACTTCACCTTTTGGGACCCTATTCGAAAGTACGATGTAGAGGAAACCATAATCTACGAGGGCAATCTCAACAGTTCCGGTCAGGCCGCTATTCCTACAGGGTTCTCCCTTGAGAACGTGGCACCTGGAAGGCTAAAAGCCTTCATTCGAACGCAAGTATATGAACCAGGGGGTAACATAAGTACGGATAACTTTTCCATGGACTACCATCCTTTCCCTGTATATGTAGGAATCAAAGCGCAAGAAACCAACTCCTGGAGAAATATTCTGGCACTCAACGAAGGCCATACCATTGAAATTGCGACTGTCGGACCAGATGGAAAGCCTAGAGACCGTAAAGGCTTGCAAGTAAAAGTATATAAATTAGGTTGGCGCTGGTGGTGGGATCGGTCCTACAGTGATATCGCCAACTACCAAGGCAAAATGTCTTCAGCACCTGTCCAACAAAGTACTATCAGTACACAGGGTGGAAAGGGATCGTATAGGCTTCAGATTAACGAACCCGATTGGGGTAGGTATCTTGTACGGGTTGAAGATCCCTCTGGACACGCAACTGGTTCCATTGTATACATTGATTACCCAGGCTGGGGAAGTAGGGCACGAACAGGAAGCAGTGAAGGGGCTCAAATGTTGAGCTTCACTTCTGATAAGGACACCTACAAAGTAGGAGAAAAGGTTACCCTAGATATTCCTTCTGGTTACAAAGGCCGGGCCTTGGTAAGCCTGGAAAGGGCCGCAAAAGTCATCGATGCATTTTGGATAGATGCCCAAGAAGGGCAAACCCAGTTTTCTTTTGAGGCTACCCGAGAAATGGCCCCAAATATTTATGCACATGTCACCTTATTACAACCCCATGCCCAGACCGTAAATGACCTTCCCATACGCATGTATGGCGTCCTACCCGTCTTTGTAGAAGATCCCAAGACGGAGTTGGCGCCTGAGATAAACATCTCGGAAGAATTGGCACCCAATACTTCTTTTGATGTGCGAATCAGCGAGGCAAATGGCCAACCTATGACTTATACCTTAGCTGTAGTAGACGAAGGCTTGCTGGATATTACCCGTTTCAAAACCCCTGATCCTCATTCTTTATTTTATCAGAGAGAAGCATTGATAGTCAAAACCTGGGATATGTTCGACCAAGTAGTAGGTGCATATGGCGGCGAAATCAAAAGTTTACTAAGTATAGGTGGAGATGGAGGGGAATCGGAGGATCCAGATGCAAGCAAACAAAACCGCTTTCGCCCAGTAGTTAAATTCATAGGGCCATTTACCTTAGGAAGAGGAAAAAAACGCACGCATACCCTTGAAATGCCCAATTATGTCGGTTCTGTCCGGACAATGGTAATTGCAGGTAAGGAAGGCGCCTATGGATTTGCGGAACAAGCTACGCCTGTCAAGCAAGACTTAATGCTTCTAGGCTCTTTACCAAGAGTCTTGGGCCCTGGGGAAAGTCTTCAGCTTCCCGCCACAGTATTTACGATGGACGACAATATCCGTAAGGTAAACGTAAGTATAGAAACCCATGAGCTTTTGGAAATTGAGGGAGGCAGTACGCAGCAACTCAACTTCAGTCAAAGCGGTGATAAACTGGCTAACTTCACTGTTAAGGTAAAGCCCTACTTAGGTAAAGGTCATGTAAAACTGGTGGCCACCAGTGGAAGGCTAAAAGCTGAGTATGAAACGGATATTGAAGTACGGATGCCTAATCCTCCTACCTCCAATGTAGTTGCCAAGGCGCTTGCTCCTGGTGAGACCTGGAAGCAAGTTTACAATCCCATTGGAGTTGAAGGAACTAATGAAGCAACTGTAGAGGTTTCGTCCATCCCTCCCATAAACTTGCAGAAGCATATCCGATTCTTAATCCGATATCCCTATGGCTGTGTGGAGCAAACTACCTCTAGCGTATTTCCCCAAATTTATCTGAGCCAGCTAACCGAGTTGAAAGGCCAACAGGCCCAGGAAGTAGGGTACAATATTCGCGAAGGAATCAAGCGACTCCAACGCTTCCAAGCCCCAGGTGGAGGCTTTGCCTACTGGCCAGGAGGAGAAATTAGCGATTGGGGGACCAATTATGCTGGACATTTCCTCATAGAAGCAGAAAAAGCTGGCTATCAATTGCCCTTTGACTGCCTATCACGATGGAAATCCTTTCAGCAGCAAGAAGCAGATAATTGGACTCCCGATACACGCTATGAATGGAGTTCCCGGTCTTCTCAACTTACTCAGTCCTACAGACTCTATTTATTGGCCTTGGCAGGATCTCCCAATATGGGGGCTATGAATCGCATGCGGAAGTACAAGGATCTTTACACTCCCGCTAAATGGAACTTGGTAGCTGCATACTATCTAGCAGGCCAGCGCAAAGTTGCTGAAAGAATGGGAAAAGATTTGGACGTCCAAGTTGATGAATATACTGAGCAATCCTATACCTATGGAACAGCCCTTCGCGATAAAGCCATCATGGTATCTGCATTGAGCCTCATAGGTAATAGAGAAAAAGCTACTCCCCTGGCCGAATACATTTCTGACCGACTCTCTGCCCGTGGGTGGTTCAGTACCCAGACAACTGCCTATTGTCTTATCGGTATGGCCCATTACATTGGCTTGGATGGTACACCAGATCCTCTTCAATTCGCCATTGATATTGCCGGAAAAGGGAGCCAATCCATTAAGAGTGTGAATCCCATTTGGCAAAGCGCCCTAGAGGGTGAAAAATCTACTAGCTTGTCTATCAAAAATACCACCGATCAGGTAGTATTCGCCAGGTTAGTAAGTGAAGGGACTCCCTTGCAAGGGGATCAATCAAATGCCTTCAATGGATTAGATATGCGCCTCACCTTTTCTACACCAAATGGAAACCCTATTGATCCTGCCCAGCTTGAGCAAGGTACAGAGTTTATTGCTACCGTTCAGGTCACCAATACGGGAAATAAGGGTACATACAAAGAAATGGCGCTCAATCAAATCTTCCCCTCGGGCTGGGAGATCATCAATATGCGCATGTATGACCAGGGAAATGGAGGAGATCGGCCTACCTATCAGGATATCCGTGATGACAGAGTCTATACCTTCTTCAATATCGACCAAGGTAAAACCAAGACCTTCAAAATTCGATTGAGTGCAAATTACATAGGCCGCTACTACCTACCCACGGTATACTGCGAAGCCATGTATGACAAAAGAATAAATGCTAAGATTGGAGGAAAATGGGTAGAGGTAGTATCCATTCCAAATGGATAAACGCACAAATTTTTCCCATAAAATTTCGAAATTTTTCTCCCTAAAATGTATCTTTAGAAAAAGTTTTAATTTTGATCCTTAGTTACTAGTCGTTCGTTAATGGGCTTTACATTTCTTTAGCACAAGCATAAGAATTTATCTAGCCCATTGACGAGCTACTATCCTTCTCTTTGTGAGTGATCTTTGTTGATCCATCCCTATCAACCCTTAGATATGCAGCGGATTCTCATTACAATTGTTGCCCTTAGTATGTGTTCCTGTTTAGGAAAACGTACACCCAGTTCAGAAAAAGTAACTGAACCCACCTTGGAAATGGAGTCCATGGTTTTAGAATCCGGTGAATACAGTGGAATATTTACGCTCCAGAACCTTTGCATCCAATCTGAAGAAGATTGGGAAAAATGTTGGAAAAATATCCACTCCCAATCAATTCCGGTACCAAAATTGCCTGTTATTAACTTCGAGAAATACATCCTGATAGCCTGTTTTATGGGCTCCCAAAACAGTGGTGGGTACTCCATAAACATAGATCAGGTTGTTACAGATGGGGAAGGGCTGAGGGTAAGGGTATTACATACTGCACCAGGGAAAAATTGTATTAGGACCATGGCTATGACCCAGCCCTATATTGTTATTAGAATGGCCAAACCGGCAAAGGCTGACTGCCAGTTTGAAATCGTTGAGAAAGTACTGAATTGCTAGCAAGTTATTAGATTGTATGCGGGATTTTTGGACATATCACTGGGTAAGTCTGTGGGGCATTATTTTTTTGTGGGGCTTTACCGAGTTAAAGGGGCAGGATATGGAAGGATATCAGCGGCTAAAGTCATCGGGAAAAGTTCCGGCATATTTCCAAATAGCTTTTTTAGAGGAATTTAATCCTTTTGTCTCTGAAACGGATACCACTGTTTCTCCTGAATCCCAGGAAGAGTTCTGGGAAGAGAGCAATCAGTATATCAATCAGCTCTTTTTGAGTGGAAAAGTACTGTACAATGATCCTGTTACAGATTACTTAAATCAAGTGGCAGATCACTTACTCAGAAAAAATTCAGCTCTCCGACGCAAGTTGCGTTTCTTTGCAGTCCGCTCTCCTTCCATTAATGCCTTTTCCTCAAACCAAGGAGTTGTCTTAGTAAATCTCGGCCTCATCGCACGACTGGAAAATGAGGCCCAATTAGCATTCATCTTAAGCCATGAGATTAGCCATATTGTGCGTAAGCACCAACGCGATTTTTATTTAGCTTCCCAAACGCTGGAAGATCAATTGATGGAGGTAAAGGATCGCAACAAAATTAAACAACTCCTCTTGCAGCACCAGCTTTACTCTCAAAAAACCGAGCGTGAGGCAGACGCGGATGGACTCAATATATTCTTAGAGTCTAATTACGACCCTACCTTGGCTCCTTCTTGTTTTGATATACTTATCTCTCGAAATACTGCCTTTGCTGATAGTTTCTTTAACCCAGAGTTCCTAGAGTTCAATGATTTTCGTTTACCCTCTCCATACTTTAGCGCCCCTCCTGATTCTTTTCCTACTCAAGGGCCTGTATACGCTCAAGACTCTCAAAGCTCTCATCCCGCAGCACTTGATCGCAAAGATTTGTTGAATAGGGCGCTAGCCCAAAAGGGCAGGGTAAGAAGTAGCAAGAAAGATTTTCTCGTGGGCAAGGAATCCTTTGAAAAAATCCGAGAAATC
>JBCCTX010000141.1:0-19112 GCA_039197765.1 Bacteroidota bacterium | reverse complement strand
CGCAACAACAACCAAGCCCAGAACAACAACAATAATCTGGGTTTTCGTCTCGCCGGGTACACACCTAAAATTGGGCCAGAGTTGTACAGCGGAACTCCGCAAGGGGAATTCTGTACGAGCGTGCCAAGTATGTACGAAGCTTGTCCTGCCTTTTAAAAGAGGTAAATACATTGAGAACAGGTCCTGCTGGTACCATTTTGGGAATGTGGGGCCTGTTCGCTGTGATTGGGGAACAAGAATTCCCTTCACTATGGTCGTCAACCCCCTACTCCCCCTTCGCAATCGCACATCCCATCGCTGCAAGGGGGAAGTTGTGGACGAATTTGTCCGATTCCGTTTCGTTTAATTTTAAAATTGCTACCCTAAAAGGAAAGTTCTTCCGTATTACCCCCTTGTGGGAAGGCCCTGAGGCGTAGGAGAAGGGGGAGTAGGGGGTTGAATGTCAATTGCTTATAAAATCTTTGATCCTCAAGTCAAAAAATGTAAAAGCATGATTTCCTATTAAAAAATAAATTATCTCAAACTTGTGTGTTATTAACCCCTTACACCCCCTTCGCAATCGCACATCCCATCGCTGTAAGGGGGAAGTTGTGGACGAATTTGTCCGATTCCGTTTCGTTTAATTTTAAAATTGCTACCCTAAAAGGAAAGTTCTTACGTATTACCCCCTTGCGGGAAGGCTCTGAGGCGTAGGAGAAGGGGGAGTAGGGGGTTGACAGTGAGTGCATTAACCATTCAAAGAATTCCATAGCTGAAACAGCCAAATGCTAAGGCTTAGCTCCCCACCAAGTCTCCAACGGCAATCGTACAACCCAAAGCCTCAAACCCAATTTCCTGTCCAGGTTGCAAAACGCTCTCTTCTTGATAAACCCCTTTTACAGGCCGTTTAAATACTTCTACTTGATCTGTATTGAGGTTGAGGATCCATACTTCTGGAATTCCAGCTTGAGCGTATAGGGGGATCTTCACTTGTTTATCAAAGGAATAGGTGCTATGGGATACTTCTATGAGTAGGAGTATGTCTTCAGGGCCGGGATGAGCATGGGGATAATCGTCTTCCCGAAAATGAAGTAAGGCAAAGTCGGGTTCTGGTTCAGACAGGTCGTTGAGTCGGACAGGGCTTTGGACACTGGTTTGTGCCTTATCTCCTACATATTGAGAAAAAAGACGATCAATTTTTCTGATTCGAGACGAATGATAGGCTCCTGAAGGACTCTTTATGAGGATTTCTCCTCGAATCAGTTCGGTTTTGTCTGTACAGGTGAGTATCCCCGTTTCCGCCATTTGGTAGTACTCTTTTCGGGAAAAGAGTCGTTTTTTAGGTATAGTTTCCATATAGCATAGCAATACGATGAAAAATAATGTGAGGTTTGATTTTGGGGCAGAAATTTTCCTCTTCTCACTCTTACTTTTTACGGTATATAGGAAAAGGTCGGATAGAGAATTCTTGCTTAGTTCATTGGTTATCATCCCCCTACTTAGCTAATGGAATTTTATCTCCCTCCCCAATGATTCCTCTTTTTTATCTCCTGCTCTCTGCGGTAAAATTGTAACACATAAAGAATATATTTCTCTTGGACGGGATGTGATAGATCAGTAGCCATTTCAAGGGGAAAATTTTGATCGAAGATCGTTTAGCTTGACGGCTATGCCCTCTAAAAGGGGGAATTAGAATAGATGTTATCTATTTTTCTCCTCTCGTATTCTTCCCAAGAATCGATTACCGCCTCCGTTTCACCCCCAATACTCCCAGCAATCCCCTCGTCAGCTCTCTCGCTACCGTCCGCCCAATCTGCCGGGTTAAGGTAGAATCTGCAATTGTCTCTAGGGTGGACTTTTCCCGTTTACGGCTTCTGGCAGAACTGATGTGCTTGCGCTGCTTTTTCATCTCCTCTTGGTGCTCTGCCTCATTTGCCTTGTCGATTTTGGCCTGGAGCTTTTCGTAGGCAGATTCACGGTCTACTGCTTTGTTGTAGTGAGCAATCAATCGAGATTGAGCCAGAATGGTATCAATTTCTGTGTCGGTGAGCACATCCATGCGGGATTGGGGGGCGCGTAAGTAGGTATGGACCAGCGGAGTGGGGATTCCATCTTCATTCAAACCCGTTACTAGGGCTTCGCCTATTCCGAGTTGGGTGAGCAATTCGTCTATGTCGTAGTAGTCCGTCAAGGGAAAGTTCTGGGCAGCGAGTTTGATGGCTTTCCGGTCTTTGGCAGTGAAGGCCCTAAGGGCATGCTGGACTTTAAGGCCTAACTGTCCCAGGATTTCGTCGGGCACATCTGCCGGATTTTGGGTCACGAAGATAAGCCCAACCCCCTTGGAGCGGATCAATTTTACGATGGTTTCGATTTGGTCTAAAAGTTCGTCGGACGCTTCATTGAATATGAGGTGAGCCTCATCGATAAACAAGACAAGTTTGGGCCTGTCTAAGTCCCCTTCTTCGGGAAAGGTGGAGTAGATTTCCGCTAGCAGGCTCATCATGAAGGTCGAGAATAGCTGAGGCCGATCCTGTAAGTCTGTCAAGCGGAGGATGGAAACCATGCCCTGGCCTTTGTCATCGATGCGAACCAGATCGTCTACCTCAAAGGAGGGTTCTCCGAAAAAATTGTCCGCGCCTTGCTGTTCGAGCGCAATCATTTTGCGAACAATGGCCCCTACCGAGGCCGTTGAAACCCGGCCGTAATCCTTCTCAAATTCCTTTTTCCCCTCATTGGTGATGTACTGAAGCGTTTTTTGGAAGTCCTTGAGGTCTATGAGGGGGAGTTTGTTGTCGTCACAATACTTGAAAACTACAGAAACCACACCCATTTGGTTTTCATTGAGGTTGAGGATTTTGGAGAACAGAACAGGACCAAATTCCGTTACTGTTGCCCTAAGGCGTATACCAGGCTCATCCGAAAGGGAGAGAAATTCAACACTAGACGCGCCTGCTTCGAAGGGAAAGCCTATAGCCGCATGGCGCTCATCAATCTTTTTATGACCAGGACTGGGTTGGGCAATTCCACTAAGGTCTCCCTTTATATCCATCAATAGGGAAGGTACGCCCTCTAAGGCGAGCTGTTCCGCTAGAATTTGGAGGGTTTTGGTTTTACCTGTACCAGTTGCGCCAGCTATGAGCCCATGACGGTTCAGGGTACTCATGGCTAGTTTTACGTAGGTCCCTGTCAAGGGCTCCTTGTCTAGCATAGCTGCTCCCAGTGTGAGGCTGGGCCCTTCAAAGGTATATCCTTCAGAAATAGATTGTAAAAACGCTTCTTGCATTACATTCGATAGTTAGAAAACTCGGCATAACACGCACCGAGCGCCTCCAAAATAAAAAATAATAGGGAGTATTACAGGATTATGACGCAGGAGATACCGGAAGGTCTCTCTTACAATACATCTGCTTGACGGATACTTTCAAAGAGTGCCAGGGTACGCTTGGCAATCCCCGTCCAACCAAAGTTTCTGCGGGCGAAGCGCGCGCCTTCTACAGAAAGTACGTGGTACAGCTCGGGATACATCATGGGGAAAGCCAGCATGGTTCCAAATTCTACGGGCCGGTGGGGGTCAGCAAATAAGGCATGGGTACCAAAGTCAATAAGTTCGTATAGGCCGCCATGAGTCGTAATAATGGTGGGGGTTCCGCAAGCCATGGCTTCTATGGCTACCATTCCGAAGGGTTCATATCTGGAAGAGAGGGAAAAGACATTAGCCGCTCGGTAGAAATCTGCTAAGGCTTCATCAGGTATGTACTGGCGCCAGTCGATCCGTTCGGTTATGCCTAATTCTTGTGCCAATTTTTTTAAGCTGTCTACTCCTTTATCGTCTTGGGAGGAGCCTTCCCCTCCGATTCCAGCAACCAGCCTCGCATCGGGAACCAGGGTAAATAAGGTAGGCAGGGCCTCTATCAATAAATCATAGCCTTTGTTGGCAGCCATTCTTCCCAAAGCCAATACATCATTTTCCTGGAATCCGTGTTTTTCTCGTATGGCCTTTCTTTCTGCTTGAGGGAGGGAAAAGAAGCGGTTTTCATCCATTCCGGGAGGTATGACCGTCATATGCTTTTCCAGCATGTCGTAATAACTGCGGAGTTGCTCGCTCTGGGGCTCAGTCGTAGCAATGACGTGGTCACACATCTGGTAGACCAAAAATTCTTTCTGGATGCGTTCCTTAAAGCGATACTTTTTTTCCATCGCTCTGTCAGTCATTTGCTGTCCCATGTTTTCTTCCTTCCACTTTCCCAAAGAATGTGGGGTATGCACATGGGGAATCCCTAGCTCTTCGGCAATTTTCTGACCAGCCCATCCCGCATCCCAATAATGAGAGTAGACAATATCATAGGTTTTTCCCTGGTTTCGGATCTTGGATAAAAAATTTGTCACAAAGTCTCCCAGGTAGTCGTGCATATTCTCTTTTACGATAAATTCTTTGCCGCCAAAAGGTATACGCCATACAGAAAAATTGTCATTTACCTCATCATATTCAGGTTGATCTTCAAAGCGACGGGTAACCAATTCCACCCTTCTTCCCAGGCGCGCAAAGCGCTTGGCGAGTTCAAGTACAAAAACTACCTGGCCCCCTGTATCCGGTTTCCCCAATTCGGGCTCTGCTCCTACATAACCATGTACTGACAACATTAAGATGGAATTCATATAGGTTTATATTTGGGGTTAAGGAGTTATTTTCAGGGTATGACAGGCATGAATGAATTCGGATGCGGACCACGCTTGAAAGGCTTTTCCCATGGGCCTTCCTGTTTTTCCGTGAAACCATTCATTGAATTCCCAGTCTCCTGAAATTCCTTTTTGGTTCAATTCTGCCAGCTTGTACAGATCATTTAAGGCAAATTCTTTTAGCCCTAATTTATGGATGTACCGGACCCAACCCCCTCCTACAAAAGGCCAGATTCCTCCGTTGTGGTAGTGATCGGGTAAATTCAGCAGATTTACGGTGTAGTAAGGTCTCCAATCGGGGTCTCCTGCGTGGACAGGAGGATATACATTTGCTACCGGGAAAGGGTCATTTACGCCAGCTCCCCACATGAAGCGAAATGCTTTAGTGGCCTTTTCTGTATCGATCACATTATACAAAAAGGCGAGTACATTCCCCAAAATGTCGCAACGCCAGCTAAAATTGAAGGGAGTTAGCTGTGCAATCAGGTAACTTGTATCCCCAAGGGAGTATTGCTGCTCTGCAAAATTCACGCTTTGATACATGTTTTGTTGGGTAGTAGGCCAAAAGTTGAGGAGAATTTCCTTTTTTACCACCTGCGCCCACCGGAAATAATCGCCAGCTCTTTGCTCATCTCCTAACAATTGAAGCATTCTTCCAAAGCAAACGTTGGCCCTATACCAAAGTACTTCGTCATACAAGATGTGGTAACTCCTCCCAAATAAATCGGTCCAATCCCCCGCCTCTGGAATCTCAAGCAGAGCGTCATTGTTGCTATCCTGAGCACTGAGCCAATTCATCACTTTCTGGAGTTTATCCATGTTTTCACGGAGAAGTTCCAGGTTCCGGGTTACTCGGATATATTCATAAAATGCAATGACAAACCACAAGCCGCTATCGATAGAGCAGATTCCCCCTACTCCAGAATAATCGGGGATTTGGGTTTCAATCTGAACGTTAGAGGGGATTTGTCCACTTGGGGAGATATGGGTCAATAAGGTAAAAAGGGTTTGCTCTACACAATTTTTTATCTCCGCATCATGTAGCAGGGAAAGACACCCGATAAGCGTAATACACCCATCTCTTGCCCATACGCTCTTATAATTCTCATCTGTACCTTGGGTTTCATTGTCATCTAAAGAGCATGCGGAAAATCCGAGGGGCGTTATATTTTTTTTAAGGGCCTCATAGGCTTTTTTGTAGGCCAAGTGGATAAACTCCAATTGCTCTTCGTTGATCCCTGGATGCTCGACCTTTTCAAGGAACTCGGCTAAATTATCCGGAAGTTCTTCTTGATCGATCAACTGCCGGGCATCTTCGCCATTAGCGGGGAGTACTTGATAGTGCTTGAGTCCCTCTACCAGTCCATACACATGGGGTTGAGTGGCATGATAAACGCCTAGGTATTTGGTTGCCTGATAGAGTTCAGGCTGCGCATTAGATACTACAATCCCCTTGATACCTGGGAGTTGGAACATGGCACTGTCGTTGCCGCTATCTCCTGCGACTACCGTCTCTTCTGAAGGTATCTCCAAGTGTCTGAGCAACCAGGTCAGTGCATTTCCCTTATTTGCCCATTTGGGTAGTACGTCTAAGTGGCGGCCGCTGGAGTAAATTACATTTATTTCCAAGCCTGCTTCTTGGAGTTTACTTTCCACATGAGATAATTGCTCATGGGTGGCATTCTCAAAAAACCAGCTGGATTTGTATTCGTGTTGAAAATGTTGGGGTTGTAAGGTCAGGGGGTAGGTAAAGGAGTACATAATTTCACGAACCTTTTCTACATCCCAACCTTCTTCCAAGATTTCAGAAAATTCCTTGAGGGTATGCGCTTGCGAAAAATCGTAGATGGTGGTTCCTACTCCACAGATGAGGTATTGGGGCTCTGGAAGAATCTTGCTATTAATAAGACGGAGGGTGTCATCCAGCATTCTTCCTGTGTTGAAACAAAGAATAGGGGAAGGGTGGTCAGGATGTTCTTGTAAATAGGATTTCCAGATTTTTTGGAAAGGAGAGGGTTTTTCCTGGTTTTCCAGCAAGGTGTGATCAATATCGAAAGATAGTAATCTTACAGACATAGTTGAATGAGAAGTTCTAGGGTTAAGGGTTAATAGTTTTGGTGCTGATTTTACAAGTGTCCTTGTAAAGAATTATCGTACAAGGCTTTATAAGAGGAGATTTCATCAAATGCTTGTTCGTCAATTTGCAATTGACTCCCGCCTACAATTCCTAAAGCCCGAGAAGGTAGTCCCATTTCTTCCAAGGTACGCTCCACTTGATCTTTTGCTTCTGTAGCGATACTGATGACCACTCTACCCCCTGATTCCCCATAAAGGAAGGCATCCTTCCTCATGTCTTTTGGGCAGTGAATATGGAATCCCAAGCAATTTACGAAAGCGGATTCTAGTAGGGATATAATCAACCCTCCATCGGATACATCATGCGCTGACTGAAGGAGTTGCATATTAATCAAGCGGCGAATTCCTTGTTGCAAAAGTACCTCTTCTTGTATATTGACGTAAGGAGCTGGACTGTAAGGGACTTTATGATAGGAATATACGTATGCCGAAGAATTGAAATCTTCGGTTACTTTCCCAACCAAATAAAGCAGATCTCCTGGTTGCTTGAATGCCAATGAGGTCTGTTGAACAGATATATCCTCTATTATTCCTACCATTCCAATAGTAGGGGTAGGGTATACAGGCCCCTCTTCGGACTGATTGTAGAAGCTTACATTCCCCCCTGTTATGGGGGTGCCAAAAGCCTTGCAGGCAATTCCCATACCCTTAATGGCTTGGGCAAATTGGAAATAGACTTCAGGGTTATAAGGATTGCCAAAGTTCAGGCAGTTGGTAACGCCAATGGGAATTCCCCCGGAACAAACGATGTTTCTCGCAGCTTCTGCAACCGCAAGTACTGCGCCTTTTTCGGGATTGGCAAATACGTATCGGCTATTGCAATCTGAGGTAACTACGATCCCATCCTTGCGCCCGTGCAGGCGAACTACGGCTGCATCAGAGGGTAAATTTGTACTTGCATTTCCGGTGCCGACCATAGAGTCATATTGCTCATAAACCCACCTTTTGGAAGAAATACTGGGATCAGAAAGCAGGTGTCGGATGACCTTATCGTGCTGAGCAGGTTGAGGAACTTGGTCTGGATCGAATTGCTGGATGTTGGCATAGTAGGTAGGAACTTTTTGCTCGCGTTCGTACACGGGAGCTCCTCCTCCTAAAACCAAGGACTGAGCAGGTATTTCTGCCACAACTTCTTTCCCCATGTAGTAGGTCAGCAGCCCATCGTCTGTAACCCAGCCGATAGCCTCGCAGTACAAATCCCACTTGCTAAATATCTTTCTCACTACCTCTTCTTCCCCGGCGTGGGCGACTAGTAGCATCCGTTCCTGGGACTCCGAAAGTAAAATTTCATAGGAATCCATTTCCTTTTCCCGGGTGGGAACCCGATCGAGTTGGATATGCATACCTACTTCGCCTTTTGCTGCCATTTCGCTTGTAGCACAGGTTATACCTGCTGCCCCCATATCCTGAACGCCAACCACTACCCCGGTTTCAAGAACCTCCAAGGTGGCTTCTAGTAGTAATTTTTCCGTAAAGGGGTCTCCAATCTGAACAGAAGGGAGTTTTTCCTCAGAGTCTTCTGAGATATCTTCTGAAGCAAAGGTGGCCCCGTGAATTCCATCTTTACCCGTAGCGGAACCTACGATAAAAACGGTGTTACCCACTCCAGATGCTGTCGCCGATACACTTTTTCCTTTCTCGACGATCCCTACTGACATCGCATTTACCAAGGGATTGGTATTGTAACAAGGGTCAAAGTAAATTTCCCCTCCTACAGTCGCAACGCCAAAGGCATTGCCATAATCGCCAATTCCTTTTACAACGCCCTTCAGTAAGTGTTGAGTCCGGGGCAAATTCAGGTCTCCAAAACGCAGAGAATTCAACGCACAAATCGGCCTTGCTCCCAGGCTAAATATATCCCGATGTATACCCCCCACTCCCGTGGCTGCACCTTGGTAGGGTTCAATAGCGGAAGGGTGGTTGTGAGACTCCATTTTAAATGCCACAGCATATCCATTCCCCAGATCCATGAGTCCTGCACCTTCTTCCCCAGCTCCTTTTAATACGCGTTCGCCTTCTTTTGGGAGGGTCTTCAATTGAAGGATAGAATTTTTGTAGGAACAGTGCTCACTCCACATGACCGAAAACATGCTCAACTCTGTGTAATTGGGTCTTCGACCCAAAACTTTGATGATTTGTTCGTATTCTTCGGGAAGTAGGCCTAGCTGTTCGGCTATACTTGATAGGTCAGATTGTATCATACGCCAGATGACTAAAGCGCAAAGATACATCCTTTTTTTACTCCAATAAAAAAGAAAAATCTGGTGAAATGCTTTTGCAAAGCAATCACCAGATTAGGTAGCAACTCTAATGGATGTTTTCTGGAGTTAAGCTACGGTTGAATCGTTAGGGAAATAAAAACCATCCTACGCTAACTTGGAAGGCAGAATTCCGAAGTTCAGATATGATGGGATTATCGATTACATCGCTGAGTCCTAGGTAATAATTAGCTCCAACGGTCAATCCAAAATCAGCTTCGTATTGCGCGCCAAATGATAAACCAAAGTCAACGTCGTTGTAGAAGTTTATGATATCAAGCGCCGTTGAGATTCCCTGGACGCTTATATCTTCCTGATTGTCAACTTTGAAGTTAAATTGTGGTCCGGCCATTAAGGCAAAGCCCTCTGCTGCATATAGTTTGGCATATATAGGCAGGCTGATATAAGAGAGTCCAAAGTCAACTTCTCCTTGTAAGTTACTTAGGTTGAGTAGTTCAGAAAGAACACCTGTATTGCTGAGATTACTTCCCATTGTATTGTAAAGCAATTCGGGCTGGATGCCAAAACGATCGGATAATCCGAGGTGTACCATCAGGCCTCCGTGGAAATTTGTCAGAGAATTTCCATTAATATCCAAAATGAGTAATTTCCCATTCCAGTTTGAAAAAGTAGCTCCTCCTTTTAATCCAAATTTTATTTCTTGGGCTTGGGAAGTAAGAGCAAAAGCTAGGATACATACTAGGGTTGATAAAACCTTTTTCATTGTTTAATGATTATTATAATGTCAATTAATCGAATCTTCTAGTGCAATTTGGGATGATATTTCGAAAAATAAAGTACGTTCAAAATAAAATCCTACCGAAACGTGCAACAGACAGTGTAAGTTTACGGCAATTCTACGAACTAGATGTTAAAATTCCACCTAATTGAGTATTCGTGTAAATAGACCTGAATTTCGAGTATAGATCCCAGGAGATTTGATTACCTTTGAAAAGCGTTGAGAACATTGAACTCAGAACGTATGAAGAATAAGCCTGAAGAAAAGCAACCTGCTCAGTTTAATCCGATAGATAAGGACAAGATCACGGAGGTCCCCCATATTCTTCCCTACAGCCATTCTGTTGGGGGGGCTATTGTTAAGCCCGAGGACAAGGGTAAAATTAAAGGGCGTGCAATAGCTGCTATGAACCAGCAAACAGAGATGCACCTGGATCAAATTCGGGAACAGATTGAACTGTTGGCCAAACAGGCACAGGACATTCAACATCGCGTTCAAATTTCGGAGAAAATTTATTTATCCGATATGCCCTTTGAGCCTGTAATCGGACATTTGTACCATTTATATGAAAAGGCTGAAGAGAGATGGGTTCTCTCTATGCTCTCTCCAGAAGAGTGGGGCAGGTCCATTCCCTACATTAGCTTCCTGGCCAGTGTAAAACTCCTCGCAGACCATACCTGGGAGATCGTCCGAAAAGGAGGAGATGAATAGTCCGTGGCGAATTAAAGTCCGTGGTGAAGTAGTTCTTAGATGGTGGAACCTTTGATCTCAGATCAAAGTATACTTTTGACCACCGACCACCGACCACCGACCACCGACCACCGACCATTTAACCTTTTTCCCCTATCCTGCTAAAATTTCCTATCTTTGAGCCATGGCAAAACAAGGAAAAGGAACACTGAGGCGCTGGCTAAACGTTTTTTACCATCGAAGACTAAAGCGCAGGAAATACCTGGAACGAGTTGGGCTAATCACTAGTTTTGTCGTTTTAATGGCCTTAATGCTGACACAGACCTACAGGCCACTCTTTCAATATGTCTCTGGAGAAACCTGGCAGGAGCCCGACCTCACTGCCCCTTTTGATTTTTCTGTCCTCAAGCACCCTGATACATTGGGGGCGGAGATAGAAAAGGTCCTCGCACAAGTTATCCCGGTCTTTGTAAAAGACAGTTCTGAGGCGCTTCTGCTTCGCCAAAGCCTCATCAGGGAATCAAACATTTTCTTTGAAAATAAGCGGAGGTATCAGCAAGCTTTACAAGGAATTGATACTGCAAAACTGAGTGCCTTAGACGCGGGATATTTTATCCCCAATTTCGACAAAAATGGAGGAGAAGTAGGAAGTTTTACCCGATTGAGGGATGGGAGCGAGTTGAGTGCCCTCTTTCACGAATTAGTGGACTCAGTTCATTTGAAAGGGTATATTGATGCCTATTGGCAGGACTCTCTGGGCTATATCGCCTTACGAACTGGGCCAATAGCGGAAAAGTTAGTGTCTGTATACTCCTTCTTAAATGATAAAACCTTATCTGAGTGGTTGGCTACAAGAATTGCTGACTTTTCCTCAGAGGAGAAATTCATTATCGAGAAGCTATTATTCAAAGAGCTAAGTCCCAATATCCTTTTTAGCGAACGGCTAACTGAAGATGAGAAACTGAGAGTGTCCTCCTTGGTAGTTACCACAAGAGGCAAGATTTCCAAAGGCGATATCATCATACGGAAGGGAGAGTACGTTGATGAAGAAACGGACCAAATTCTACAATCTCTGCAACGAGAGCAGAGAAAAAGAATGGGGAACCAAAATATCTGGGCGCTCTTTTTTGGAGAAGCGCTGGTTATCTTACTCATCACGGGCGTTTTATTGGCTTATTTATATATGCATAGGCCTCATATTTACAAGGACAATCGCCGGCTTTCTCTTATTTTTACCTTATTTCTTCTTACAGTTGGCAGCTTGGTTCTTGCTTCCAAGATTGGCGCCTTTGCCCTTCGAGTCAGCGATACCTTTGGGTCAGATTTAAACCTCTCGTATCTGTATCTGGCGCCAGTAAGTATTCTGGCTATATTTATCAGTAATTTTTTCGATCACAGAACAGGTTTTCTCTGTAATATTCTATTGGCTTTGTTCGGTGCAACCCTGGTTCAAAGAGCACTTGAGTATGCCTTTGTACAGATAATTGCAGGAACCGTCGCTGTATATAGCCTGCGCCAAATCCGTCAGCGAAAGACGATATTTTATTCCCTAGGCTATATTCTTGCAGCCTATTTGATTGCTTATCTCGCATTTAGCTTCTTCAGCAAGAGTGACTGGCATTCTATCAACTACAGCAACCTCATCCTGCTCTGCATCAACGTCGCGTTGACCTTGTTGTCTTTTAATTTCATTTACCTATTTGAACGCGTTTTCAAACTTACTTCCGACCTTACCTATTTGGAGCTGCTAGATACCAATCACCCATTGCTACAAAAAATGGCAGGTAAAGCTCCTGGCACCTTTCAGCATTGCCTACAAGTTGCAAACCTAGCAGAGGCATCTGTAAATGCCATCAAGGGAAATGCCTTGCTTGTGCATGTAGGGGCCCTATTTCACGATATAGGAAAAATAAAACACCCCTCCTACTTCATAGAAAATGCATCTTCTGATCGGCCCAATCCACATGATGAAATCTCCTTCAAAGAAAGTGCAGAAATGATCATTGACCACGTGAGCCTAGGAGTAGAGTTGGCGGCTAAGTATAACCTCCCTCCAGAAATTGTGAGGTTTATCCAAACCCATCATGGTACTACACGGGTAGAGTACTTTTTCCGTAAGTTTGTGGAGACCCAAGATTGCGACGATGGAGTGGAAGAGAATTGCTTTAGATACAAAGGACCTCTACCTGAATCTAAAGAAACAGCCGTACTTATGATTGTTGATTCTGTAGAGGCTGCATCGCGCGTGTTGAGTCATCCTAGCCCCAAGTCGTTGAGGGAACTAATCAATGGGATTATTGACTACAAAATCCAAGATGGGCAACTGGACAATTCCAACCTCACCTTTAAGGACCTTGCCATTATTCGAGAAGTTCTATTTAAGCAGCTGATGAGCATCAATCATACCCGCGTAGAGTATCCAGAAGAGGTTAATTCCCCTGTTTCCTAAACTTTTTTAAGTTTTTGTTGAGCAATAGCCCTGGGCGAATGGTACCATGCTAGGTACCGTCTGTCAATACACATGTATATTTGGAAATTTGTTATTTTTTATCATAATTTTTAATTTTTGAATAAATTTTACTATTGTATAAATAACCACTGTTTGGTATATTGCGCATGTTAAATACTGCATATTTTCTAAATAAAAAGCACGCAGATCAAGATCCTTTCAGTGTTCGTTGTAGAAAGGGTTGAATTCCAGGGGTTAACAGATTACATGCCTATGGACCATTATGGACAAACTCAACTTTTGCCCTGTACTCCAATCATTTTATCGCCTCTTTCAAGATTGGTTAAGGGAGTTTTACCCTTAATCCTGTTAATGGGAGCCTTTACGCTCACGTACAGTCAATCTACGCCCGACCGAAAAATTGTTGTAAATGAGTCTTGTGTTCGATTGAAAGCCTATCACTCTCGGAAATACCTTGCAGTAGAAGGTGATGGGACTGGGAATGGAAAAAATATCCACCAATGGACTGAGCAGGACATTGACCACTTCGAATGGAAGATTGAGCATTTGGGAGAAGGAGAACACCGAATTATAAACAAGCGCTCCGGGAAAGTGATGGATGTCGCTGGATACGGAACAGAACCAGGGGCAAATGTGCACCAATGGAAATGGCATGGTCAGGATAACCAGCGTTGGTATATTATTCAGGTAACTCGGAATAAGTACCTCATTCAAAGTAAGCACAATGGGCTGTATTTGGATATTGCTGGGGCTAGTCAGGACAATGGAGCGAACCTCCTGCTTTGGGAATATAATGGCCAGGAAAATCAGCTTTTTTGGATGAAGACGGACGCATGTAGCTCATGTGAAAACTTGGATCCAATTCCCTATGCGAGTTACACGGGAAGTGCAGGCTGGGATCAAACGGATTTTGTAACCATTAATGAGGGAGACTTTGTGAGTTTGTCGGGATGGGCATCGCCACAGGGTTTCGCACACCCAGCCGCCAATTGGAGCTGGGAAGGGCCTAATGGATTTCGGTCTCACCAGCGGACAGCATTAATTTCTAATAGTATCAAGGTAAGTCAAGCAGGAATTTATACTGCGAAGGTATCCTATAGAAATTGTGTGAAATCAATCAGCATTAAAGTACGCGTTGAGGAAGGAGCTAGACCCGATGCAGAAAGCAAACTGGTGTACATGGATAAAACCTGTGTGCAAATTCAAAATGTCAATAGTGGCTTATACCTATCTCCAGCAGCCAGCGGGGGAGCGAATGATGAAAATGTTCAGCAATGGGAAAAAGGTACAAATCCTCTATTAGACTGGGAGATAGAATACCTGGGGAATAAAGAGCACAGAATTATTCACAAAAGTTCTGGCAGGGTATTAGACGTATCGGGAAGTGGTAAAGATCCTGGAACCAATGTGCACCTCTGGGATTGGCATGGAAGAGATAACCAACGATGGTACCTAGTCCAAGCCGATGATGTATACACAGAAGGGGAGTATCCCGCTTTCTACTTGAGGAGCAAGCATAGCGGTCTGTATCTGGAGATTTCTCAAGGAAGCAAGAGAAACGGTGGAAACGCTGTTGTTTGGACATTTCATGAAGGACCTAATCAAGTATTTCGGATTCGAACAGACTTGTGTCACTCCAACACCCAACCTTGTGAGGCAAAGATCACGAAAACCGTGTTTAATTCTCTTTCGGGTGGAGCAGATGTGAAGCTAACGGATGGAGAAAGCTATTCCCTCCACGCATTGCCCAGTGAATTCAATATAGAAGCCATAGTAACAGAAGGAGGGGAAAGTGTAGCCTTTGAGTTAACAGGGCCTACTCACATCAGTCAGGTCGAAAACCAGTCTCCTTACAGGCTTGGGGGAGATCACAATCCATTGGATCTGAAGCCTGGAAAATACCAGCTAAGTATTCAGGTATTTACAGAGAATCAAGGAAAAGGGGAGGTCTGTAATAGGGTTGACCTAAGTTTTGAAATTGAGAGCTTTTCAAGGATTGCAGAACTTAGTGCGGGTACCTTAACTCCAGATCAGCAAGGACCTTTCTTTACGTGTAAGCTACCCCGTGAATTTAAAATAAGTGCTCAAAACGAGGGACTGAAGATTCCTAGTGGATTCGATGTTATTTACATCCTAACGGATTCGGATGAATTGATCATCCACGACATAAATCAGGAAAAGCCTGAGTTCCACATCACCAAAGCTACTGCGGGTAAGTGTCGTATTCATACATTGGTGTACGACCCCTCCGATTTCGACCTTTCTTTTGTAGAAATAGATAAAACTACTGGATTTGATGTACTCAAGGAAGCAGAGGCTATGGGAGCTAAAATTGACCTGGACATGGATGGGGCCTTATTTGAGTTCTTGGAATGTAGTAGTATTGCAGGCTCGGCATTTGAGGATGTCAACCAAGATGGGCTATTTAATGAAGGTGAAACCCTTCTTTCTGGGGTTGTGGTTTCCCTATTCGATGGGAATATGGCCCTTTTGGGTTCAGCCATGACCGATGGCCATGGGAATTATAGATTCAATGACTTATTAGAAGGACAATACTTTGTTCAATTTTTTGCTCCTGGTGGCTTTTCGATTACCCAAAAAGATGCAGGAGACGATACGAAGGATTCTGATGCTGATCCCAGTACTGGATTTACCGACCTCTTGGTTGTGGGGGAAGCTGAAGAGTTGGGTTCCGTGGACGTGGGGCTAATTAAAAGCGAGGATTGTGCAGCAGATGCGGGTATGTTGACGTCTCTTTTAGACTCTACCTTAAGAGTATGCGACTTGGGTGAGAGCTTAACATTGAGGGCTGAGGCATCCGATCAGGTATTACCCAGCGAAGAGTACTTTGTTGTCTACCTATTGAGTGAAGGAGATGATATGGTGATTGAGCAGTTTGATAACCAACCAGAGTTTACCATAAGCCCGAGGATCTCCAAATTTAGAATTCACACCCTTGTGGCGATCCTGAATCCTGATAGTCCCGATTTCTTCAACCTGAGCCAAATAATTTTTCAGGTTACTACCATTTCGGATGTTTTGGCGGCTATCCAGGAAAACCAGATATGTGCGTCGCTAGATGCTGAGGGAGCTTCTTTTGAAATTGTGGAATGTATCATTGCGGGGAGTACCAACTCTACAACCAATCTAATTTCTGCCGGGACGCCGATAACAGAAGAGGAGGCTAGGGAAGAACTCCAGATTAAGGCCTATCCCAATCCCGCAAATTACTTACTTTCTCTGAGCCTTACTTCTAATTTTGGAGGAGAGCTGAAGCCCTATGAAGTACAAATTTATTCAATGAGTGGTCAGCGCATTTACCTTCAAACATCAAATAGGCGGAGTCTAGGAATCGATGTAAGCCGATATCCTGAGGGTCTTTATTTACTACAAGTAGTACAAGAGGACCAAGTCTGGAACCAAAAGTTTCTAAAGCGCTAAAAGCTTTAAGCGATACATAAAATATTATCCAGTTGGCATAAGGAAAAGGGATTTTCTCTTTTCCTTATTTTATACTTGGAGTTCTGCTTTTAGATTTAGCAGTAAGTCCAGCACCTTACCCCAGGTATTATACATCCCCTCTTCATATACGAAATAAGGTATAATGCAGCCTAATTCGTCCCCATAAATATAGATAACCCCTGCGTCGATACGATTGAAAAGCACCCCCAGATCGATGATTATATCTTGCGAGAGGAGAAAACTACTAAAAAGCATGTCATTGGTTTGGATCTGGACTTTTTCCCCAAGGTTATTCTTGATCTGAATGGCATTGTCTATGGGTAATAGGTTGGATAACCAGGGATATTCTTCATGAAGTTTAAATATTTTTAAGGTTTTGAGCTCAGGATTTATCAGAGAAAGGGTAAAAATTGTACCCTTAACAGAATTACTCCCACTAACGAGACCTCTGTAGGGCTCGATACGAACAGTGTTCTTAGGATCATTTCCATAAAACCTGAAATTGAAGGGATTGTGGAAGGCCAGGCCTAGACTATTTTCTTCGGCAAACTTTTGGAATAGGTCGTGCTTTTTCTTGAAACTTCTATTCCGTGATACCCCAATTGCAATGACGATTAATGCCATACTTAGAAGAATGGCTATGGTCCAATAAGTACCTAAAAGCAGTAAAAAGCCCATTTAGCTAATTCAAAAAGTGAGATGGCACGAAAATACAACAAAATATATACAGAACATCAACCCAAAAAAAGAAAGGGAAGACAGAAATGCCTTCCCTTTTAAAAACGAATTTTTTTACGCTTAGTTTTGGATCATAATTCTAGAAACAGCTTGCTTCTCTTCTGTGCGCATGATCAAGGTATGAATCCCTGTCTGGAGGTCATTTGCCTCTAGGCTCCATATGTGATTACCTGCTGAAACATTTGTGAACGAAGTACTCAAAACACGCTTACCCAACATATCAATCAACTCAAAACTCACGTCTTCCCTTGACTCTAGTTGATACTCAACCTGAGCCATTCCTCTTATAGGATTAGGAAATACCGACATGGCGGAGTTATCGAGGACTAGGTCTTTATTATTGGTTGTTACAGAGGATAATACCGCAGTACTTCCGTCTTGTTGGGCAAATAACAAGTCCATTTCCATACCCAACTGATTTTCATTCGTATTTATAAAGCCTGAAGTAAGAATCAATCCTGATTTTCCAGAGTGGTCTAACATATTCGAGGTAAATCCAGACATCAACTCATCTGGGTTTTCCACAGTAGACATGGAGAACTCCATGGCAGTTGGGAAAAGCTCGTAATAGGAAGAAAACTCTCCATATCCTAGGTTTCTTACTAGAGGAGAAGAAGCGCTATTAGCAAAAATATTTAGCTCAGGAGCATCCGTTACCCCATGGAATAATTTAATGGCTACTTCCAGGCCTGCAGTTATTCTTCGGGCCTCATCGTCAATGAAGAGGGAAAGTCCAATATCCTCTCCATCTGGATTACCGGAGAATTCATTGGGGTTGAGAACGCCATTTGCCACGAGGTAGTAATTTTTACCAGACTCAAGCCTTAGGCTAAAGTTGGCTACTGCCTCTGCAAGTGATTCACTTTGGGAATTGGCAAAATACAGGGTCAAATCCACATCACTAGGTAGATCTAAGAAAGGAGTAGCTTCTTGGAATACGAGGTCTTCGATTTTTTGAAGTTCTGCTCCCCCTTCGATATAGATATCCACCATAGAAAGAGCTGGGTCTGCTGAGTTGTGAATTATCTGTGCCCCAGAAGCGCCTGGTTCTGGAAGTAATACGACATTTCCGTCTGGAAGAACAGCGATGAGACCAAAGGTAGGCCCACTCTGGTTTACAGTTGTATCAAGGAATCCAGAGGCTATGACGAGTGTGGCAACTCCTCCCAAACCATTAAGGTCAGCATTATAGCTGAGTAAGGTAGTACTGGGATCTCCACCTGGGGTAATGTCCAATAGGTAGTTATCTGCTGGTACGGGAAGGTATCCTTGAAACTCTGTATAGGAAAATCCTGGGATAAGGGTCGCTCCATTGGCATTAACGCCTACATTAGGGGCATCTGTAGCTCCATGTAGAACTTTTAAATCTACAGATTGACCATCATCTGATACTTCTCTTGCCCCTGGCTCTACCAATAAGGTAAAGGCTGTTGAAATACCGTCAGGATTTGCTGCGAAGGAGTCTGGCTCCAATACGCCGTTTGCAACAACATAGTAAGATTCTCCCTCTTCTAAGGTTGCTGGGAAACTGGCAATTCCCTCCTCTATAGACTCACTTGCTGGTCCTGCAATCACAATGGTAAGCGCTGTTTCAGCTGGTAAGTCAATAAAAGGAGTTGCAGAACGGAAGGCAAAATCATCAATTTTGATGATATCGACACCTGTATTTACATAAATGTCTACCAAGGCTGCTGCAGGGTCTGCCGCGTTGTGTATTACTTGTACCCTAGCAGAAGGAGGTACCGTTGCAGGTAGGAGGATAACACTTCCATCTGGAAGTACAGCAAGCAATCCAAATGCTTCTCCTGTTTGGTTGGCATCGGAGGATAGAAATCCAGAAGCCAACACCAGGGCTGCACCTCCGCCTAATCCACTGATATCACCATCAAAAGAAGCTACGATAGCTTCAGGCTCTCCACCTAGGGTTATATCGAATTGATAGAAATCTGCAGGTACGGATAGG
>JBCCTX010000140.1:0-19247 GCA_039197765.1 Bacteroidota bacterium | reverse complement strand
TTTTTGACCCCAAACTCCTCCTTGGTGCAGTAGGGCTGAGTTTATTTATGGGACTTCTTGCAGGTAGTTATCCGGCCTTCGTCTTATCCTCTCTGAAAGAAACCCAGGTCTTGAAAGGTGTTTTGCTACCTAGGTCCCATGCAAGCTCTGTGCGTAAAGGCCTGGTAGTCTTTCAATTTTTTATGTCCAACGTCTTGATCTTATCTACTTTTGCCGCATATAAACAAATATCCTATATCCGCCAGAAGAAATTAGGCTATGACAAAGAACACATCGTGTATTTTCCTATAGAAGGAGCAATTAGAGAGAAAAGAGACTTATTGGATGAAGAACTCTTGAAGCATCCAGATATAGTTAAGGTAACAGCAGGATGGGAGGGACCAACAAATGTATCCACGAGTACAGGAGGCATGAGATGGAGGGGGAAAGATCCCGATTTGCCTACAGAAATAAACATTTTAGGGGTCGATTACGAATTTATAGAGACCTTCGACTTAGAGGTCATCGAGGGAAGAAGTCATTCACCTGAATTCAGCCTGGATTCAGCAAATGTCTTAGTGAATGAAGCAGCCGTCAAGCTTATGGGGCTGGAAGCCCCAGTAGGTGAATCCGTATACTTATGGGGAAGGGAAGGGAAAATTATTGGGATTCTAAAAGATTTTCATTTTTCTTCCCTATATGATCCCATTGATCCCCTTGTGATACGTTTGGATGCCCAAACTCCTTTGGCATATTTCATTAAAATGTCAGGGCAAAACTCAGAAAAAACCCTAGCTTATATTGAAAAAGTCTATGGTGAGATTAATCCTAATTTCCCCTTTACTTTCAGCTTTCTAGATGAGACGTACCAGAATACCTATCGAAGTGAAGTAATAATTGGGAAGCTAGCAGGAATCTTTAGCTTGATTGCCATCTTGATTTCCTGCTTAGGATTGTTTGCACTGGCGGCTTTTGCTTCAGAAAGGCGATTAAAAGAGATCGGAATCCGCAAAATTCTTGGGGCTTCAGAATCAGGACTGGCTCTGCTTCTCAACAAAGAATTTATCCTATTGGTTTTTGTGGCCTTTGTATTGGCTGCCCCCTTGACTTGGTACATTCTTTCTCTCTGGCTTACCAAATACACCTATCATTTCAATATGGGGTGGGAAATGTTCCTGGCAGCAGGTCTCCTGACTCTGGTAATTGCCCTCCTGACTACGAGTTTTCAGACCCTAAGGGTAATATTTACCAATCCTATAACTGTTTTATCTAAAGAGTAAAATCGGGTGCTATTTGCTCTCAAACCTTTTTTTAGACCGCCAGGGGATAAAACTATATCCTCTGGCGGCCTTGATTTGTGGGCTTGTTATGTGCTACCGAATAAGACTTTTTCCCAGCAAGAACCAAGAGAGTATTCTGACTAAGAGTAAGCTTAATTGAACGCCTATTAGGCTTAGAGAGGCTAAAACCAAGGAGTTAAGTAAAGACACCCAACTCAAAAAATTAAATGCGTATTTATACAACAATTATGAAAATAATTATTACTTTTACTTTTGTTGTATTAATAAATATCCTATGAAAGGTTCTACGCTAGGGGAATTTGAAGAATTGGTCCTGCTAATGGTCGCCGCTCACCACGATGAGGCTTATGGGGTGGGTATCTTAGAGGCGTTAACAGAGAAACTGGATAGAAAACTAAGAATCAGTGCAATTCATGTCACCCTCAACCGCATGGAAGAGAAAGGCTACGTCACTTCCCGTTTTGGAGGCATTACCTCCCAAAGAGGGGGGCGCCGCAAAAAATTCTATGTTATAACTGCTTTAGGGAAGCAGATGCTTGACCAGCAATATACACTACGCAATTCCCTCTACCATCAGATTCCCAACATATCCTTTGGAAAATAACTGCAGTATTTTTTACAGCATTTATATAACCTATGATTACATCACCTCCCAAATATGCACTCCGCTTCCTTCGTTGGTTCTGCCGCGAGGAGTATCTAGAAGAAATTGAGGGCGACTTACTAGAGATGTACGAAAAACAACAGGTACATTCCCCCCGCTGGGCCAAATGGCAGTTTACCCTCCGTGTATTATTCCATCTCCATCCAAGGTTTATTCGGCCCTTTACTACATTTTACTATAAAAACTCTACCATCATGTTCCACCATTATCTTAAAGTCTCTTGGAGAAATTTGTTGAAAAACAGAGGGTATTCCCTTATCAATATCATTGGATTGGGAGTAGGAATGGCGGTAGCCTTGCTTATCGGCTTATGGATACACTACGAAACAAGTTTTGACTCCTTTCACCAGCAAATAGACCGCATAGGAATTCTCAGAAAACATACCCGTTTTAACGAGACGAAGGATACGCAGTTACAGGTACCATTGCCTTTATATGAAGTATTGCGTAATGATTATCCTGAAATTAAGCGTATCACCCGCTTTAAAGGAAATGCGGTGAGCCTGATGGCAAATGAACGAAAAGTCCGACAAATCGGGCAATATGTGGATCCAGACTTTATGGACATGTTCTCTTTACCCCTTATTAAAGGAAATCGTTCAACGGTTCTGAAAAATCCCCAATCTATTGTGCTCACTGAATCGCTGGCTACGATTCTTTTTGGCGATGATGATCCAATGGGTAAGACCGTAAGAATCAATAATGAATATGATGCTCAGGTTACGGGCGTGATGGAAGATATACCCCAAAACTCCTTTTTCAATTACATGGGATTTATAGCCCCTTTTGAATATGCCTTAGCCAATAGCTACCTCGATAGGTTCCGAGACAATTGGGGAAGTAATGTAGTCTGGACATTGCTGGAAGTGAAAGAAGGAGTATCGATGGATGCATTTTCGGATAAGATCAGTTTGATCAATCAACAACACGATCCTGATTTACAGGAACAAAAGCTGAGTATCCAACCCTTTGATAAATTTCATTTGTACGATGAATACGAGAATTGGGAAAATGTAGGCGGTAAAATAACCTATGTACGGCTGTTTGGCATTATTGGCATATTGGTACTACTCATCGCCTGCATCAATTTTATGAACCTTTCAACCGCTCGCTCTGAAAAGCGGGATCGGGAAGTAGGAATCCGCAAAGTGCTAGGTTCACGACGAACTCAGCTTATCGCTCAGTTTTTCAGTGAATCAGTGATGATCACCCTACTGGCCTTTTTGCTCTCCTTAGGACTAGTAATGGTAGGTCTTCCTTATGTAAAGGATCTGGGTTTTGAGCATATAAGCTTAGATATGCGCAACCCTTTCCTCTGGGGAATGGGATTGTGTATTTGTCTAATCACCGGTTTGCTTGCCGGAAGCTATCCTGCATTGTATCTTTCTTCCTTCCAACCAGTTAAAATTCTCAAAGGTACCTTTACGCAAGGCTGGGAGCCCGTGTTATTGCGAAAACTCCTCGTAGTGTTCCAATTTGTCATTTCTGTCGGACTAATTATAGGCACGCTAGTAATCTTCCAACAGATTAAGCATGGGAAGGACCGTTCCATTGGTTACAATCCCAATAACCTGATTTCTATTCAAGGAAGTGAAGACATAAGCCAAAACTTTGGTGCGCTGAAACAGGCCCTATTATCTACTGGTTACATAGAGGCAGTGGCTCGAACGTCTAGCCCAATGACCGAAGTGTACAACAAATGGAGTGACTTTTCCTGGGAAGGCAAAGACCCCAATGCACGTATTGCCTTAGAGGCCTTGATGACGGGATGGGATTATGAAAAAGCAGCGGGACTCACCTTTACACAGGGTAGGCCATTTTCACCAGCATTTTCCACTGATTCCAATGCCGTAATCCTCAATGAAACAGCCGCAACTATCATCGGCTTCGATGACCCAATTGGTAAAACCATGACATCGGGCGGAAGAGAGATGACGATTGTGGGGGTAGTGGAGGATGTATTGATGCTGAATCCATTTGAATCCATCTCACCGGGAGTCATTATGTTCGATCCTGACGTAGTGGATAATATTTTGGTTCGGGTAGCACCAGGAAAGAACGTACAGGAAACCCTAACTACCTTCCAACCAATCTTTGAGACCTATAATCCTACGTTTCCTTTCGAATATAATTTTGTGGATGAGGAATTCAACAAAAAATTTGCAATGGAAAATCAAGTGGGAAAACTTGCAAGTATTTTTGCAGTACTGGCTATTTTCATTGGGGCGCTGGGATTGTTTGGCTTAGCATCTTATTTGGCGGAACGCCGGACAAAGGAAATTGGCATTCGCAAAGTTCTGGGAGCTTCGGTTGTATCCCTTTGGCAGATGCTCTCTAAGGATTTTGTGGGATTGGTACTTATTTCCTCACTTATTGCCATTCCGATTGCTTATGTGATAATGGAACGCTGGCTTCAGCAATTTGACTACCGAATCAAACTCACTTGGTGGATCTTTGCGGCGGCAGGCTTAGGGGCTCTGGTGATTACCCTTGCTACAGTCAGCTATCAGACGGTGAAAGCGGCAAGTAGCACTCCTATACGGACCCTTCGCAGTGAGTAGCTAAGTACCGGAGTAAAACCGATTCGGTATGTATTCTTTAAATCAGATGAAACCAACGTTTCCTTGAACTTTTTTGTTTTACCACAGAGGATCAAGGAGTAATTAAAAGAGAAAAAAGAGGGTATTTATAAAAACCCCTTAGGGTACACATGAAGATAATGGACGCTTTCATTAACACAATTGTTTTGCGTAGGTACTTAACTCGTAGGTAGCAATTTGCTACCATACCCTTTTCTAGGCCGCCAGGGGATAAAATCTTATCCCCTGGCGGTCTAGGAATTGTGGGGATTGTTATAATGCTACCGATAGAGAATCCCTACAGGACATTTTTTTCTCGAGGGAAAAAATCCCTGATCCATTATGCTCGGGTACTAATTTATTTTTCTGAGACATTTAAAAGGAGGAGAAAAATTATTCTGCCCCAACGTTCTAAGTAGTGCTACAACAAAAAAAATCAATTATTTTTTAGTTGATGCAACTTTTTGCCAACACCTGGCATCTATAGAACTGTACGGACTTACAACAACCTATTAAACATACCTAGGATGAACTACTCCAGAACATTCCGATTAATTTTTCCTTCCTTCTTGTGTCTTATTTTTCTTTCAGGAACCCTCTCTGCTCAGAGATCTTCTAAGCGAGGAGTTAGGGGCAATGGTAATGTCATAAAAGAAAGCAGAGAGGTTGGAAACTTCCACTCGCTAGATATCGGAGGAATCTTTGAGGTAGTTCTGAGACAAGGAAACGGAACCAGCCTTGAGATTGAAGCGGATGAGAACTTGATGGAATACATTGAAGTCCGGGAATCAGGAAATACCCTAGAAGTATCCTTGCGCAAGGGGATCAACCTTAAAGAATATGAGGAAATGAACCTATATATTTCCATGGACGAGGTTGAAACCCTTTCTTTATCGGGTATGGTCTCTCTGAAGGGAGAAACTCAGATTCAAGGAGATGAAATTGTCATAGATCATGGAGGGATGGGCACGACGGACCTGGACCTTTTTGCCAATAAGCTCGAAGCTAACATACATGGCATGAGCAAGCTCAAACTAGAAGGAAAGGTGAATCAAGTATTCCTAGATAACTCTGGGATGGGATCTATACATGCAGAAGATTTAAAAGCCACTAGGCTCACCATTGACAACAGTGGGATGGGCAATGCAGATGTATATGCGACAACTGAAATAGACATTTCTTCCTCTGGAATGGGAAAGGTTACGTACTCAGGTGAGGCTGAAGTAAAATCTGTACATTCTAGTGGAATGGCTAAGGTAAAAAGAAAGAAATAAAAAATAGGCCAGTCCGCTAAGACTGACCCTTGAGTAAAGCTTTTGGTTTTGTAGATTCAGGACGCAGTTGGCAGAGAGTAGAAACTTTTCTGGTAGGAAAGAAGAATACTCCTGTCAGCTGCCGACTGTATCCTGCTGCAATCTACAAAATTATTCGGGTAAAGAATAATAAAATCTTTCGTGAATAATTTTGTCCCCTTTCCACTGCTGTACTGTAACCTCCTCCATCTTCATGCGATTCCCTCCCTTCATGGTTATTTCAACCCATGATTCTGCTGTGGTAATGCCGTTCTCCTCATCAGAGGTAATTGCCCCAACCCCTCCTCCATGCATTTCTTGGATCATATCATACCAGCTCTGAACGGCAGCTTTTTGTTCTGCTTTTCCATTTCTTGCAGGCCTGTTTCCGTCTACTACAACTACATCGTCATGGTAGAACTTATCCAAAGCTTCGATAGATTTTCCCTGACCGATCATTGCCTGTAATTCTTTCGCTTTTTGAAGATAACTCATAGTTGATAAAATTTAAGGTGTGGTGTTAAGTGAATAAAATGCGTTAAGTGCTTGTTGTAAGGAGAATAATACAACAAGAATGCTAATTTATTTACGCAATTTAAGCTAAAAAGATGGGTTTATTGCTAAATATTTTGGCAAAATGGTATACTAAATAGCTTCTGAACTCATACTTTCCAATCTTGAGCCTTGAAAAAAAGGTAATCAGCTAAATCAATATATTCCCAGACTTTCCTAGGTAATCGGTTCAGATTGCATTATTGCGTTTTGTTCCAACAGATCGGAAGGTAATTTGGTGTTATCTGGCCTAATGTAGGTAGAAGAAAAATTAATTTTTGTCTGAAAATGGGTAAGTCTTCAGTCATCACGAGAAAGGTTAGCTCTTAGGTTTATTACTTTGATTTGACGTTTCAGGACGCATTTATTACAGGCTCCATACTTGGTACTAACAGGTGAATAATCCCTAACCCAATTAAGTACCCAAAGGATACGATTGCGAAAATTGTATTATACCCTTCTAATTCAGCTGCGTTGAGGACTTGTCCGATAAACAATGCGAATATCATACCTCCAATAGTACTAACAGTTGTGGCAAACCCAGTTACAGTTGCCACTACTCCTTTAGGAAAAAGGTCCGATACCACTGTAAATATGTTGGCAGACCACGAGGTATGAGCTGCAGCAGCGATTGCGATCAATCCTACACAAAGGTAAATTGATGAGTAGTACGGAACTGACATTACAGGTAAAACCAGTAGTGCTGAGCCTAGCATAGTTGCCTTCCGCGAAAAGTTTATGGAATGCCCCCTCCTAATTAAGCTAGAGGAAATAGCTCCGCCGATAATGCCGCCTAAATCAGCCACTACGTAGATCGTAACCAGGGGCATTGCAAGTTCTTTCAGGTCGATTCCAAACTTGTTATTCAAAAACTTAGCCCCCCAGAAAAGGTAAAAGTACCAAGTAGGATCAGCAAAAAGTTTTCCGAAGGCAACTGCCCAGGTCTGACGATACGATAGGAGTTTTCTCCAGGATATCTTAACCTGCTCTTCCTCTGGGGAACCATCTTCGATGTACGCTAATTCCTCGTCGTTGGAATACCTGCTGAGTCGAGGCTTCCTGTATAAGATCAACCAAAATATCACCCAAACAAAACCCAATGCACCAGAGAAAATAAAAACCCAATGCCAGGAGCCCAACGATGCAATTATTAAAGGAATTAGGATGGGGGCCAAAATTGCGCCTACATTAGATCCACCGTTGAATAAGCCCGTGGCCAGTGCCCTTTCTTTCTTGGGAAACCATTCTGCAACCGTTTTTATAGCCGCAGGAAAATTACCAGCTTCGGTCAATCCCAATCCAATTCGAGCCAGTGCAAATCCAACCCAACCTTTGGCTAACGCATGCGATGCACTCGCCATACTCCATAAGATAATGGCTACCGAAAACCCCCACCGAGTTCCCACTCGATCAATTATATACCCCACAAGCAGAGTTCCTACGGCATATGCAAATTGAAAGGAGGCCACAATGTAGCCATATTCCATTTCACTCCACCCAATTTCAGCTTCCAAGTAGGGCGCTAGCACCCCTATTAAAAATCGATCGAAGTAATTAATAGTAGTAGCAAAGAACAACAATACAACAATAACCCATCTAAAGTTAGTTTTCTTGGGTGTATCTTGGTTTTTCACGTTCTTTTGTCGTCTGATTTATATTGAGGACCTAATGAACAACTGGGGAGGGAATACCTTAACGGTAGGTTCTGGCTTACAAATAAATTGTGAAATGGCCTTGCCTAAACTAAAAAAATCAGCGCTGAGAACAGTTATTCCATTTCGTATCATTTTTTTCATGGGAGTCTCATTGTAGGAAATTAACCCTATCTCATGACCTATTTGATACCCTTTTTCTTCGCTAAATTGAATGGTGGAGAGCAAATCACTGTCCTCAATTACCCCGAATACTCTACCGGGTGTGATCAATCTTTTATCAATTTTTTCGACCACATCATAGGTGATTTCATGCCCCTCACAAAACTCGACGAATGCCTGTCTAATACCCTTTGGATGTCTCCTTTCGGATGGAAATACCAAAATAAATTCTTCGTATTGCTCCAATTTTGGGGCTAATAAGTCTAAAGATTTTTTGAGTTCTATATAAAAATCCTGGCTTATTGAGGAGACGTCTGGTAGTAGGGGAGGCCTTAAAATTTGAAGGAGTTTTCTCTTTGGGATCCGAGAAAGGCATGATTCTACAGAAGGATCCTTAAAACCCGTAATAATGTATAAGCCATATAACCCGAGGTTTTCTCGGATTATGGAGTTAAATATCTTGGCATTGCAGTGATGAAAAAACAAATCAATGGTAACATTACACCCCTTAACACCTTCGATGATTTGGTTGTAAACGACTTCCTGGTAGGAATGAAAGCCGGTTAGTAAGAGTAACACCTTAAGATTCTGCCTAATATTCTCGTCTTTAACAAAATAGCCAATTTTGTCAACGGAAATAATGATACCCTGTTCCTTTAGGATGTTCAATGCCTTTACTACGGTCATTCGGGCTACCCCTAATTTCAGAATGAATTTATTGACAGATGGAAGAGCCTCTCCTTGATGAATGGCTTTGTCTTCAATAGCCTCTACAATACCATTAGCTATGCAGATGGATTTTGATCTGTGAAATTCATTGAGATCTATGTAATCAAAAACAGTAGACATATAAGGGGTAATAGCAGTAGAGTTTCTTACCTAGTTACCTAAATTTAGTATTATTCTACTCTCATGGTATATAGAATAGAATAGAATAGTTGATATAGAATAGTCTTTTATGTCCATATCCTGAGAAAATCTAGGTTAGAATTCATCGAAAACTACCATTTCATCAGACACTCCAAGCTCCTTCAACATTTTTACACTTGCTCGTATCATAGCAGGGGGACCACATAGGTAATATTCAATAGCTTGAGGACTGGGGTGCCTTTTTAAGTACTTCTCGTATAGAACTTCATGAACAAAACCAGTGCTTCCCTCCCATGATTCGAGTCCAACATAGTCAGATAATGCTACATGAAATGAAAAATTGGGGAGGTTCTGCTCCAATTTGCTAAAATATTCCTGGTAATATAAATCCTGCTTCGATCTAGCTCCATACCAGAAACTGACCTTCCGAGTGGTATTTTCTGTCTCAAGCAAATAGGATAAATGTGATCGGATAGGTGCCATGCCTGCCCCCCCACCTAGGTATATCATTTCCCTTTGAGTGTCAGTTGGGACGAAATTTCCATATGGCCCAGTGAGTCTTACCTCATCCCCTGGTTTTAAAGAAAAGACATAAGAGGATCCCTTCCCCATAGCCAAATTTCTTGGTTCGGGCGAAAGAGCAATCCGAATATTAAATTTTAATATGGCCTTGTTAATCGGGTTACTTGCTAAGGAATAGTTTCTTTTTAGGTAGATCGTGTTCCTAGACCATGAGTCATCAAGACTTTCATTCGCCCAGATCTGATTATACGGTGGCTTCATATTAAAGTCTCGAGTCTTAATGCTATGAGGAGGAATCTCCATTTGGACATATTGGCCAGGACGAAAAGAAAGGGATTTACCATTGGTCGGAGCCAAAACAAGTTCTTTGATATAAGCGGTTAGGTTATGATTACTTAGCACTTGAAAGCTTACACCCTCTTTATCACTCAGGACTTCGGTTTCCCCAGGTATGTGAATATAAACTTCTTGGTCCAGAACTTCGACCTTATAGGTCTTTAAGCCTATACAAACTGGTAGTCGGTCCGGGGTCCCGTCCTTCAAATTGAAACGACCATTGTGTTTTTGACATTCCACTGTGTTTCCAATAATGATCCCATCGCTTAAATGCGCATTACCATGCGTACACATTCCATCTGTAGCAAATAACTCCCCTTTTTGACTATGATATACCGCATAGGTCTTTTGACCAAAATCAAAACGAATAATATCTCCAATTGGTAGTTCTGCGAGCTGGCACACCTTTATCTTACCATCTATTCGTTTGGAAGGATCACCAACAAAAAAATTTTCCTTTTTGGGAGCTATAATAGAAGCTGTCGAAGGAAGTTCACGATTTATGTAGTAATTAGCATCCTTCATTTGTTTAATTATAGCCGGGATGATCTCCTTATATGCATCAATAAGTCCATTTTTGGGAGCTGGGCAATCGTCCTTGATCAATTCATGTAGTTTGGGCAAGGCATGATAGGGTACTAGCGGGAACATATGGTGTTCAACATGGTAATTCATGTTCCAATACAAAAACCTGTGAATCCGATTCATGTATACGGTACGCGAATTCAGGCGATGGTCTAATACGTTTTCCTGCAAACCCGCATGTTGTGTCCAGCCATATATGCGTAGGAGCCAACCCCCAGCTACCGTGGGAAAACCAATGAACATCAAAGGCAAAATGGTATTAAAATACAGGGCTAGAAAAACTACCGATATATAGATCGAGAGATACATTCTTGCCTTTAAAATCACACTTGCATGTTCCCGTGGAGGTACATAGGTCGCTACTTCTTTATCTATTTTTCCTGTTGCATGTAATAATATTTGTCTAAACTCAGGAATTGCACCTCCAAGTCCCATTATACCCAATACAAGTCTTTTGACGAGCGGGGGTCTTTTCATGGAAATCTCCGGATCTCTCCCACGTATGATAGTATCGCTATGATGCCGAAAATGGCTCCAACGCCATACCGTTGATTGGCGGAATACCATAAAGGAAGAAATCTCATATAGGGCAATATTCATCCAATCTGTCTTGAAGGCAGTCCCATGGCTTGACTCATGCCATCTTGAATCTGATGCAGAAGCATATAAAGTGCTGTAAACGATATAGGGAAGTATTGCCCACCATGTTCCCCATAAAACAAAAAATAAATACCCTGATCCTATGATTAGTCCGAACCACAATAAGGTGTCTCTTATTGCTGGACCATCTTTACGTACTAATAGTTCCCGCATTTTATGTTTGGGAACGGGAGAGCGATACCACTCCGCATCAGCCAATCCCATTTCTATAGCTTTTTTAGCTTCTACCCCCACAAGACTATAGTCTCTCAAGGCTTCTATTTCAAGCTTCATCTTTGTGCATTTGGATTTGTCAGATAAAGGTTTTCGTTTGTAAAGAATCAAACTTGTTGTTGAAATGAATCTCTCAACTGCTTTTAGACCTTATCTGGAATTGTATAAGGGGCCCGATAATCTCTAGATAACATGGCATTGGCCTCATCATCATTTACAAACTTCATAGTATTTGGATCAAATTTTAGGGATCGCCCTAGGCGATAAGAGATGTTACCCAGGTGAATTAATGCACAAGAGTAGAATCCTTCTTCAATATCGCCTTTAGCAATAGATTGATCACCAGCCCGAATGGCATCGCAAAAATCCTTGTAATGGTTACCTATTCCCTCTCCACTTGCAGCTAGGGTTCTATCTTTCCCCAAATAGGCTTCCCATCGGTTTACATTTTTTGCCATATAGCCTTTTGATCCGTAAAAGAGGTTGCCTATAGTATTAGAAGAGCTCGTCATATAGGTATTATCTTTCTCTACACTATTGGCTACCATCCCTTCCTTATTTGAAATCCAGTGGCGTGTCTCAAATTGCAGTATTTTTTTATTGTCGCCATCTCCTTCCGGACTGTCAAATTCGAAGGTAGATATCAGATAATTAGGAGTTTCCTGGTCATCGTCAAACATCATATGACCCCCCGTTGAATGAATTTTTGTAGGTAACTTAACACCCAATCCCCAACGTGCAACATCTACCTCATGTACACCCTGGTTACCCATGTCTCCATTTCCATAATCCCAGTGCCAGTGCCAATTATAGTGGAACCTGTTTTTACTGAAAGGTCTTTTCGGAGCAGGCCCTAACCACATATCATAATCTACCCCTTCCGGAACACTTTCATCAGGAGTACGGCCAATTGTATCGCGCCATTTATAACACATCCCTTTCGCCATATAAACTTCACCGAGCTTCCCAGAATGCAGGTACTCGGCCATGGTGATCCCACAAGGATTACTCCGTTGTTCCGCACCATCTTGTACAATAACCGTGTGTTTTTTAGCGGCTTCAACAAGCTTCATCCCTTCGTATATATTGTGGCAACAAGGTTTTTCTACGCTCACATGTTTGCCAGCTTGGATGGCCCAAATTGCCGCGAGTGCATGCCAATGATTGGGTGTGACGATCGAAACGGCATCAATATTCTGATCTTCAAAAAGCCTACGCATATCTCCATAAATTTTTGGGGCATCGTATCCCTTGTCAGTGAAATGTTCTTTTATTCGAGGGGCAAACAGATTTTGGTCGATGTCGCAAAGTGCGGAAACGCGCACGTTGTCCAATTCTTGATAGCCTTTAATATGTGCTTGTCCCATACCCCGGATTCCAATGACAGCAACATTGATTCTGTCGTTAGCCCCTTTCCATTTTTGACTATTGCCCCATAGCATAGGACTTGATGCCGTACCCATAGTGGTCGTAGCAGCCAGTTTTGTAAAGTTTCTTCTTTTCATTGTTCTTTTTTCTTTTTCAAGTGCCAGGGATTACAATTCTTTTACCTCTATATTCCTAAAGTGAACGTTTCCACCATGATCTTGTAGTAAGATATGACCTGATTCTTGCTGCCCAAACCGATCCAGATTGTTGAATTTACTTTCAGATACACGTGTGTTAAAATCACTACTGAACCTATCGAATTCAACAATTTTTTCCCCATTTAACCAATGCTCTATCTGGCCATTTATGCTAACAATCCTAGATGAATTCCACTCTCCGAGTGGGGATACATTCTTTTTAGTGCTGGGAGCATATAATTCATAACAGGCCCCTGTAGTATGGTAATCGTTAGGTTCCATTTTTCCTTCCAGCATCCATGGATGATTGGGATCATCCAGGATCTGATATTCCAGACCTATCCCATGCTTAGCATTGTTTTTTCCCGAAGAATTGACATAGTATTTTAAGCCACTATTTCCACCCACAGTATTCATTTTCCACTCCCATTTCAATTCAAAATCACTATACTTTTTTTGGGTAATGATATCTCCTCCATGTAAAGATTCTCCTCCATTGGACTCCTCTACGATAAGCTCCTTGTTTTCTATTTTCCACCCATACTTGGGGGTTTGATCGCTACTGATGCTTTTCCAGCCCTCAAAGTTATGTCCGTTGAACAGCATTTTCCACCCTTCATTCGCATTTTGCTCGACTTGTTCTTCTACAGCCACCTTTGACATAGTATCCTTTGATTTGGAGGTACATCCTACTAGCAGGACAAAGGCTAGCAGGCCCATTATTGGTAATCTTCTGTGTTTCATATGGGGAATTATTAAATGGGTTAATTATTTATTCTATTTGCACCAATTTTCACAAGCAAAATTTTTTTGAATTTCCATAAAACCTCCTACAAGCAGCATCACATTTTTAGTTGTATCAGATGAATCAAGCCTAATTTTCTGGATAAATCTACCTAGAGAGATAGATTAAAATGTAGCTGTATACATACAATGTAATGTCAAGAAGGCATTTTCTAGGATGTTCTAGAATAGAATTATTGGCATAGAACAGCGATTTCTATTGCTGATTCGTATTTCAATGTTAAGTTGAGCGCATATTAATCGATGTGTAAATTGACACATTAATGGCAATCATCTTCGCTTTAATTTTTTTGTATTGAAAACCTAGCTTTATATCCTATGGAGCTTATTACCCCTCAGTTAAATTAGATGATTAACTTTTCCTAGGAAAAAGGTGAAATACTGATTGAGATAGCGGTAGCCAACCCAATAAAACTAATTCTAAGAGCCATTTATTTAAGGAATTATAATGGAAAAAAGACCATTCGGAAGTACAGGATTCAAAACCACTCCCGTTGCTTTTGGTGCCATGCGCATCACCAAAAATACTCAGGGTATTTCCGAGGAATTGCTGTACGCCTTGGAAAATGGAATTAATTTTATCGACACTGCCCGTAACTACGGTGAAAGTGAACGTATTGTAGGCAGGACCTTAACAGAATGGAATGGCGAGCGCCCTTTTATTGCTTCCAAGATACAACCACTTGACATTTCTAACTGGCGCGTCTATGTCCCTCTTGAACAGCAGTTCACCTCAGAAAGTATCAGAAAATCAGTTGAAACCAGCTTAAATGAGCTGCAAGTCGATTGTATAGATTTAATGCAGTTACATCAATGGTATTATCTCTGGGGATTACGTCCAGAATGGCTTGAAACGCTAAAAGAACTACAAAAACAAGGCAAAATAAGGTATATAGGGGTAAGTGCTTTAGATCACGAGCATGACGCCGTACTAAGGCTAATAGATGACAAGGTAGTCGACAGTGTACAAGTAGCCGTTAATGTATTGGAGTCACGCCCTTTTACTAGTGTGGCGCCTTTGGCAGAACAACGTCGAGTCGCTGTAATTGCCCGTTGTGTATACGATCACTCCGGTTCCCTTGCTACAGGTGGTGATCGGGAGATTTTAAAGAAGGATGTCAAGCTATCCAAAGCTTCACCCGAGATTGTTACCGAATATATCAACCGGATTGACCGCCTTAAAGCAGATTTTTGCTCTCCAGAAATGCCCCTCTATGAATTGGCCATGCGATTCGCGCTGAGTCATCCCGGAATTTCCAATATAGCCACATCGATGACTTCAAAAATTTATGTCGATCAATCGATACAATCCGCAGAAAAGGGTCCTTTGCCCAAAGAAATGTTTGAAAAAATCAAACAAGAGCATATTTGGGTCAAAAACTTCTATTATTTCAGTAAAGGCACGCAGGAGGGAAAAATCAAAAATTAAAAGAGCTATGACCAATGTATGCCTTGTATTTGATGATGGTTTTGCACAGAGTTGCTCGGAGATAGCTAAAATTTTTGAGGCTCGTGGGCTCCGTGCAAGCTTTGCTGTACTGGTTGACAGCAGTGATATATTTCCAAATTTGAAAAAGGGCGATTTTGATCTTTGGAATGAATTTCAAGAGCGAGGGCACATTATAGATCCTCATGGTTATGATCACTCAGATTTAAGTAAAATACCCTTCGGCGATGCGAAAGTAAAAATTGATGCCTGCCTTGATTACTTCACCTTACACCTACAAGGATTCGATGCTGGAAGGAGTATATACCACCTCACTTATAATAGATCAACTCCTCAGGTTGATCAATATCTATTAACAAAATTCCAGGCTATTCGAACCACAGGGCCGAAAGGTAGAGTAGGTTCAGGAATGAATAATGAGGACGAATTAAGCAGAAGAATATACAATTGCGCCTGGATGGGACCAGACCGTTGTGATGAACACCTAAATTCTTGTTTGAAACTTGCTGAGCTCAAAAAGCCCAAACTTTTCATGTATATGCTTCATGGTTTAGACAATGAAGGCTGGGGTCCTATAGGTTCGAATACCTTAAAAAAGGTATTGGACTATTTACTAGAGTCCTCTGAGCTAAATTATATAGACACATCTGCTATATGACACAAATCTAAGACAAATTGCAGTCCCCTAAAGCCCACGTTGCTGGAGTTTGTTTGAATTGCTCAACCCTTTTTCTGACTTCCTGCTCCTCCCCAATCCCTTACTCACTTTCCAAACTTCACCCAATCCAGAACAATAGGAGCGCCCTCACCAGCGTCAATCCCTTCAACAACTAAATAGAAGCTGTGAATTCCATTGGTCGGTTTTAGCTTAGTGATTCTATCTTCCCAGGCATCTTGTTTGCCTGGCTTGAGAGCTATCCTCCCAATTTCCGGTCCTTCTGGACTATCCAGTCGAAAGGATAGGTTCACTCTCCGATTTGCCTGAAGCCTAAAGGTAAGCAGCTTAATATCCCTAAAATCAATACCTGTCAGCATGAGATACGCTCCCTTCTTTCTTGGACTGATTCCTACCGTTCCGCGATCTTCGCCATAGGCGCGTTCTCCCCACCCTTCCCTTTGGGTAAAAGCTTCTGCCTCTACTTTGGGATTTTTGAGTACCAAAAACTCCCGAGATGGGATGGGAGGAAGTTCGCCAGAGCCCTTATCCCGATACGTGGCGGAGAGTACGTATACCCCTTGGCTTTGGTCTCCCAAGAATTCCGCTCCTTGGGCCTGTACTGCGCCGGAAGAACCGATTTGCGTTTTTGGGGAATCCTTTAAGGAGAGTATGTATTTTACCATTTCCTCGATTTCCACTTGGGTATGTTGGGGGTGACCGGGCATCATCTTTTCTCCCCAAACGCCATTGCCACCGAGAGACACACGTTCTGTCAAGTAAGCGATGTCTTGGGGATTCATAGAATATTTTGCCGCTACTGCCTGGTGGCTAGGACCTACAGAAAGGGTATCTCGTGCATGGCAAGTCAGGCAATCACTCTTTTCTATGAGTCTTTTTCCTTTGGCAAACAGCAGTCCATTGGGAACGGGTAAAGTGGGATCTACGGCTAACTCCATCAGAATTTCTGGGCTTTCAAAATAGGCCCATTGAACCTTAGCCTCCTGGGTACCCCCTTGCGCTTCATCTTCTGGGTCGCTTACCATTACCTGATAAGGAATGGGGTCATCACTTAGGTAAAAGCTTCGGTTTCCATCCCAGGAAATTTGAATAGCTGGCGGAGTATTACCGACATGGATGGCTAGTTCACTCTGCTCCCGCGCACCTTTGTTGTCTATAGCTCTGAGCATGACCTCGTATATTCCTTTTTCCTGAAAGGTGTGAGAGATTTCTTTACCTGTAACGACTTCTGTCAAGCCGGGAATTTCCCATTCGAATTGCAGGCTATCTTTTGGATCTAGGTCATAGGACTCCCTTGCATTCAGCTTAACCGTAAGAGGAGCTGCTCCTTGAGTTCTATCTGCATCTATTACAGGGGTAGGGAGTCGATTCCCCGGTACATATTCGATTCGTGCCAGTTTGGCTTCCGGGTTATTGAGGAAGTAATTCTTCCCATATTCCAAGATGTACATTGCTCCATCCGGTCCAAACTCCATATCTATGGGTTTCTCTAACGCTAGATTAGGAAGAAAGGGTTCTATTTTTACTATATCTCCTGCTTCATCCATTTCAACTACGTTGATCCAACTTCGGGCCCATTCATAGATGAATAACTTCCCGTTGTAGTATTCGGGGAATTTCACAGGAGATTGAGGTGCAAACGCATCGGCATAATAAATTGGCCCAGCCATGGCGCTATTGGAACCACGCCCCAAATGGGGGAAGTTTTTAGATTTGCGCTTGCTGTACCAAATGAAGGCAGGTTGAGCGGGAGGCAAAATCTCAGTTCCTGTATTATTGGGACTTCGGTTCGCTGGAGCTAATGGATCAAAATACTCCCCGACAGTATCCGCCGCGAAGTCTCGAAAGCGATAGGCTTTGTTGTCGCCCACAAAAAAGGGCCATCCGAAATTGCCTGCTTCTCTTGCTTGGTTGAACTCATCGTAACTTTGAGGACCATATTTTCCATCACGGGTTCCATCAGGCCCTACATCTCCCCAATACAAGAAGCCTGTCTTAGCATCTATGGATATCCGGAAAGGATTGCGAGCCCCCATTACATAGATTTCCGGCCGACCTTGTGAACCGTCTGGAGGGAATAAATTTCCTTCAGGGATCTCGTAAGAGCCATCTGACAGCACTTTGATACGAAGAACTTTCCCCCGCAAGTCATGGGTGTTTCCCGAAGATTTTTGGGCATCAAAGGGGCCTCTGCCTGGACGTTCGTCCAAGGGAGAGAAGCCGTCTGATTCTTTGGAGCTGGTGTTATCACCCGTAGAAAGGAAAAGATTACCCTTGGGTCCAAAGCTGATAGAGCCTCCCGAATGGCAGCAAGTTTCTCGCTGTACAGCAACTTTTAGGACAACTTTCTCAGAATCCAACCACAAGGAATCCTTTTCATCCAAAACAAAGCGGGATAGATACTGATCGGAAGTTTGACAGGGGGGAGAGTAATAGAGGTAAAAAAAACGGTTTTTCTCAAAGTTAGGATCTAGTTCTAGCCCTAGGAGTCCATCTTCATAGTTTCCTTCTGTACATACATCGAAGCTATGCAGCACACGAGTAGCCTGAGCCGCTGGATCATAAAGTTTCATTTTTCCCCTTCTTTCAATAAATAACACCTTGCCATCGGGTAGGACGGAAAGTTCCATGGGTTCATTTACGTCCTGATCATCCAGAATGACTTTAGTAAATCTACTAGCATCTGGGCCAGGAAGGCTAGTGATTTTTCGGGGATAGTACCGGTTATTTCCAATGGTATAGCGCAGGGCCTCCTGCAAAGATGCCTTTCTCTCAGAACTTCCCAAAGGATCAGGATCATCCAAAGAAAGGGCAATCCTCCCTCCCTTAAAAGGATATAAAGAATAGCTAGCCCCGATGGGTGTATCCTTTACTTCCATGGGAGTTAGGCTATCGGATTGGATAACTTTACGGGGAGATAGCCAGGGCCAAGCATAGGGATTACTTCGCTCCCCTTGCAAGCAAATAAGTCCTCCACCTCCTTCCAGGTAGCGTTTAATTCCTGATTCTGCTTGGGGAGGGAAAGTTTCTAATGGAACCTGATGTATAATTAAGGCGCTATAGGTACGAAGATTTGCTTCAACTAAGTCTTCAAAACTATTTAAGGTGTCTATGTAATAAGGGGCAATCAAACCTTCAATAGACAGGGTAAGTGTTGTGAGGTCCTTTGGGTCCAGGTCTGCATCTGAAAAGATAGCGAGGCGAATTTCCTTCCGTTCCCAACTGCCTAGACTGTCGCAGGAACTTATCCCAACAATTAAACTGAGTAAAATTAGGTTAATCGTAATTCTTATCATGTAAGGTGTCGTGTTCGTAGTAGCTAAGATACGCATCTGGTTTGAGCTTTATTTGGCTAATTCTGATGATTTTTTGAAAAACACATCCAACC
>JBCCTX010000139.1:0-19256 GCA_039197765.1 Bacteroidota bacterium | reverse complement strand
GCGTTTTTTTCCGTACTTAACCCTTGGATGGTGATTTGTTCTAATTCATGGAAGTGATTGTTTGAAGAAAAGGAATAAAGTCCAACCAATAGTATGCCTATCCCTACCATAAACCCTAAATAGTTTACTCGCAGACGTGTGTGGTGATCTTGCAATGGATTTTTTACTTCCCTCAAGACAACCTGCGCTCCTTTGGTGAAGAGGTTCAGTGCAGAAAATAATAGGATGAGATAAATTAAAGCAATATTTATGGGATGCATCCAAGAATTGAAGGAATAAAAAAGGTTTAGAAAGATAACAATCACCAGGGAAGACCGTCCTGCAATCATGAGTAGTAGCATAAAGTTAGGGTCCTTTCCAAATAGCTTGATAATCATCCATTCTCTACCGGAATCTTTCAGTTTCGAGCGTCCGATCATGAGAGGGAGATAAAACATGGCATTGAAGGCCAGAAACCACAGTAAAGCAACTAAGGTCCCTATACTTCTATCTCTTTGTAAATCAGGATGAACCCAATAGATGATTAATATGGTGAGAAAACTACAGCCCATCCCACCTATACTGATCCAAGAGATGCGGTTAAAAATACGCCAAAAATTTGAACCAGTCTGCCCGTTTTGCTGAGCGTTAAAATGTTTTAGGAGTTTCAAATAGAGAGCGATAATTCCTATAATAAATAACACTAGGAAATAGGAAAGGGGGAAGTGAGGATTTGTACTTTTCTCCCAGTGGCCAATAAGTATACCCATGGCCAATACAATTAGACCAATTGCCTGTAAGCGTTGAAGATCAAACCAATTTATAAGTTGGTTTTTGTCTTTAGATTCTTTGCTTTTTAACGTGGGTTTCTCTAGGTAGACTATGTGTAAAAAGGCCTGATACAGTTTCTCGACGGTGCTTAAATCCCTTGCTTCCTCAACTCCGTTTGAGATGAGCTTAAAGGGGTGTATAATCTTAAATTCCCCAACTGTATTTTCCCTATCGCGGAACAGGTTGTGGTAGTAAGGCCATTGCCAAGCCATTAGGATCAGCGTATTGAATAGCAAAAGAAAGATCCCAATATATTGAATGGGTTTTTCAAGGAGGCTCTCGACCAGTGCTCCCCCCTTATCTAAGCGGGTCAATATTAACACCAGAAGTATAGTGACAATAAAGGTTACAATATTTTGTTGAAGGTAAGATTTCAATTCTGAACCAAAATTCTCTCGGGTAAACACATAAAATAGGCCCTGCGCCAGTGCATTAAGGACTAATAACCCATACAAGGTCACTTTAAGAGGAACTATGAATTGTAACCAAGATAGTAAGGAGTCATTACCTGGGTGCTTCAGCCCATTTATTACCAAAAACCACTCTGACCAATCTATTGGAATGACGATTAGAAGGACGCCCAACCAAAACCACTTCGATTTTTCGGAAGCAATGGTATTTCCCAAACTAAACCTGGTTCCCTCACTTTTTATTTGCTCAAATGTATTCCATCTTACAAACCATAAGTGGATGAGATACAAACTTATACCAAATACAGGTCCCCAGAGTGCATCTCCCCAGAAATAGTAATTTACATATTTCCAAGGATCGTCTTGTACGAAGAAATAATATGTCCACTGATTTAACGCTTCATACCATTTTTGAACATGGGATGTGTACTGATCAAAGTAAAAAAAGGAGGAGAAATAGAGTAGTATCGGAGAGAGTACCAGGAGGACTATCAGGCAAATCCGTAAATACATGAGTTCACGGTTCTTGGGTATTCCTTTCGCTTCTGCCCCATTAAGAGCTGAATTTAGCGAATCTTTCTTTACCTGGTCTGCTTGAGTAGCAGATTCAAATCCAATAGCTTCTGCCTGTTTAGGCACAGCCTTGTCTGCGGATGGGGCTGGGGTTAGCTTGGAAAGGTGTTTAAGGTTTTTAGTATGTAGGTATATTTTTAGCTCCTCGGCTATTTGATCAACTTCCTCTCCTTGGGCATGTTGTAGCCGTTCCCGGAAGCTATTTAGGGCATCTTTGCTTAACATAATTGGGCGTTTAAATGAAATTAGGAAGAAACAATTTCTTGCTATTTCATCAATATAGGATATTTCTTCCTATGGTTCAATATTCCTCCCCCGCTGCACTTGACCTCACAGATGCTCTCCAATTCCGAAATGCTTGTTTCATCTCTTCCACTGTCTGCTTGTGCTGGGGGGCAATATTATTTGATTCTGAAGGGTCCTTCAGCAGGTCATACAACTCCCAAGTCTCTCCTTCATTGGTACTTATCAGCTTATATCGATCGGTTACCCAGGATTGTTTTTTGGGATAGAGAAAGCCAATGGGCTTTCCTCTTTTGCTCTCCTTTCCTTCTAGAAGAGACAGCAAACTTCTACCATCTAATATGCGGTCAGTTGGATAGGAAAGCCCTAGGAGTTCTACAATTGTCGGCAGGTAGTCATGGGTAACGGCTGGGGCATCTATCACCTTCCCGGCTTGTAGATGCGCTGGCCAAAGCCAGAATGCAGGTATGCGAACCCCTCCTTCATACAGGCTGCGCTTTCGCTCGCGAAATGGTCCTGGAGAACCAGGGGTATTCCGCTCAGGGCCATTATCGCTGGCAAAGCATAGCAGGGTGTTTTGGGCTTGTCCCCAACGTTCGAGTTGTTGCCAAAGTCTCCCCACTTGCTCATCCATTGCGTAAATAGTTCCGTAGTACAGTTGCTCTGTGTAGGAAAGCTGAGCAAATAGGGCGCGATGGCTTGAATCTGCGACGACTGGAAGGTGGGGGGTATGCAGCCAAATTACCGTGAAAAATGCTTGCTCATTTTGAATAGCGTTCTCCATAAATAAGAGGGCCCTATCCATGATTACTTTGCTATTATCCCCTTCCAATTCTCCTTGGATCCGTTTTTCTTCCCCTCCCCAATAATAGGTTCCATAACTTTCTGCCTGTGTATAATCCTGGACGTTACCCCAGCCATAGCGAAGACTTTCTCCTCGCGCTGTGTCAAATACGTTAGGCTTCCACATAGGATCATAGGTGGGGACCTTAGATTCTGTAGCAAAATAGGCGTCAAAGCCATGATAGGTAGGGAGGGAATAATGGGTTGAATCACCAGGCCTTCCACGATTGGCGTCTTTTACTTGAGTAGTAAGTGTCCCAAGGTGCCATTTGCCAAAGTGTCCTGTAGTATACCCTGCATCTTGGAGGACCTCCGCCAGGGTAATTTCTTCAGGCAGCATATGTCCGGAATTGGCATTTGGGATGCCATAGCGGTAGGGATTGCGACCGGTAAGGCAACTCCCTCTTGTGGGAGAGCATACAGGGGAGGCGGAATAGAACCGATTGAAACGAACGCCTTTTGCTGCCAGTTGATCTAGGTTTAGGGTCCTTGCCTTTTGGGAACCATTGAATCCCACGTCTCCCCAACCCAAATCATCGCACATCAAAAGGATGATATGGGGTTTGGTAGGCATTTGGGCCTGGACAGACGAAAGCATACATAGGAAGGCGATCGGAAATAGAGATCTCATAATTTTTTCGTTTTTTTGATACTAAGCCAAATGTAGGAACAACATGGATAAAATTCGTCTGGGGCTGTTTGACATTTTTGCCTACCTATTGCCAGGTTGCTGTATGTTGTTCAGTATAGTCGTTGCCGCTAGTGGGGATATTCAAAGCTTAGACCATATGCTTAATCCCTTTAAAGAGCTTAGTATCAGCGAGGGTATCCTACTTGTTTTGGCTTCATATATGGTGGGTTTTGCGCTACATGTACCTGGATGGTGGCTGTTGAGATACCTAGGACTAAATATCTGGAAGGAGTACAAGCGTCGGACGAGTCAAGAGCGAGAGTTCAAAGAGCGAAACAAAAATACCGTGTTGGTTCGAGAGTATAGCAAGGTGAATGCGCGGTACATTGAGTTATGGTATGCCTTGAGCAGTATGGCTCGAACGCTATCCCTTACTTTCCTATTCTTTGCTATTGTAGCTATTATCAAAGGATTTCGGGTAACAAATGGAGAAAGTTCCTCCTGGTTTTTTCTTGCCCTAGGGCTCTTCTTTTTTTCCTTTGTATTGCTGTATCGAGCAGCGCAAAGCTATTCCTGGGCTGTTCGGGATATACGCAATACCGTGAAGCAACTGCATCTTAAAGAAAAGGCTAGGTTTATGGTATTTGGAGAAGAAGACCAGGAGGAAGAAGAACTATTATAAATAAGCTGGCGGAATTTCCTTCCCTAGTCAAATTTCAGAAAGTCCAAGGTGTAAGCAATGAAAAAGATAATTTTGTTTTTAAGCCTGTGTTGCTTGATTGCATGTCAGGATAGTTCCACACACGAGCAAGCGGACGTTTCCCCACCCAATATTCTTTTCATCATGTCCGACGACCATACCTCTCAGGCATGGGGGGTGTATGGCGGGATTTTAGATTCCTTCATTGACAATCCCCATATCAGAAGGCTTAGGGATGAAGGAACACTCCTGCGCAACGCTTTTTGTACCAATTCCATCTGTACACCTAGTCGGGCAACGATTCTTACAGGACAGTACAGTCACCTCAATGGGGTGTACACCCTCTCCGAGGCCTTAGAGCCTGAAACGGATCACGTAGTCAAACACCTTCGACGCGGAGGATATGAAACGGCTATCATAGGCAAATGGCACCTCAAGAAGCGCCCAACAGGTTTCGATTACTACAACGTATTGCCGGGGCAGGGCCGCTACAATGATCCCATTCTAAAGGATTCTTTGAATTGGGAAGAAGGAGGGGAAGTATACCCGGGTTTTTCGAGTGATGTAATTGGGGATCTCTCTGTTCAATGGCTGGAAAAGCGCAATGCTCAGCAGCCCTTTTTTCTGATGACCCACTTTAAAGCGACACATGAACCCTTCGACTTTCCTGAACGCTACGATTCTATGTATGCTGGGATTGAAATTCCAGAACCCCTTTCCCTTGCTGAATTTGGTCAAAGGAGTTCTGGCCGAACCTTTTCGGGGCAGGTTCTCGAAATTCTCAAAGAACGCTATAAGGGCAATACATCAGGGCGCTACCCTGAACCCTATGGAGAGGCCTTTGACCTAAGAGGCCTCGATTCGTTAGAGGCACGCAGAAAGGTGTACCAAAAATTTTTAAAGGATTTTCTTCGTTCGGGTAAAGCCATTGATGATAATATTGGGAAAATTCTGACCTGGTTGGATGAAAAGGGATTGGCTGATAATACCGTAGTAATATACACTGCGGATCAAGGATATTTTCTGGGAGAGCATGGGTTTTTTGACAAGCGAATGATGTATGAGGAAGCCCTGCGGATGCCTTTCATCATCCGCTATCCCAAAGAAATTTCAGCACAGGGCGAACTCACAGATATGGTCCTGAATATAGATTTCGCCTCGTTGTTTCTAGATTATGCAGGTCTAGAGACCCCTGGCTGGATGCAAGGAAGGAGTTTTCGACAAAATCTCAGAGGAGATACACCTGAAGATTGGAGGAGTCATATGTATTACAGGTATTGGTTACATCAGCGTCAGCGTCCATCCCATTTGGGCATTCGGACCGATCGCTACAAGCTCATTTATTATTATGGCTTGCCACTTGGCCTGCCAGGTACACACCCAGAGCGTACGGCACCTGCTTGGGAATTCTATGACCTTCAAGAAGACCCCTATGAAGATCGAAATGCATATACTGATCCACAGTATATGGAGGTAATTGCAAAATTGAAACAAGCACTTGCGACGCAAAAGTCTCAAATGGAAGACTTAGATGCAGAACATCCTGAGGTATTGAGCCTGTTGGAGCAGGAGGGCCTTATACCCAATAATTAGAGCTGCCCAAATGGACAGCTCTAATTTTCCTCATCACAAAATCACAATCACTCGCACCTTGCTCCTTTCTCTAGTCCAAGACCATAGCCTGAACCTATACATCCCCTCATTTCTCTTCTACTCAGCTGAGTCCAGGGTGTGTCCTGTTCCTACTTCACCTCAATTTTACGTTGGCTTTCTACCTGCGCCGCTTCAAGCTTGGGTAATTCTACAGTCAAAATTCCTTCGTTATACCCTGCTTGAATATCCTCCACATTTACCGTCTCTGGCAGGCGGAAACGCCGCTCAAAAACACCATATGAAAACTCTTTCCGGTAGTAGGTATCCTGCTTCTCTTCCTGTTCAGCCTCTTTGCTTCCCTTCACAACCAACACGTCCTTGTCTACCTTGATCTCGAAGTTTTCCTTACTTAGTCCTGGGGCTGCTACCTCTAGATAAAAGGCCCTATCATCCTCCCGGATATTTACCTTGGGTGCACTAAACCAGTTCTTTTCCAATTTGCTTACTGCGCGATCGCCTTCGAAAATGTCATTCAACAAGGAGTTGAACATGGGGCGAAATGGATGATTAACTCTAGCTAATGTCATTTTTCTATGTTTTTAGTGGATGTTAGCAATTTCAAATACACTTGCTATTTGGCAAGGAGTGTTCCAAAACAAAATTTATGCCTAATTGGCATAAATAAAGCCTTATTGGTGCCAAAATGTCGCTTTGCGTAATTCGATTAATGACTATTTGTCATTATTGCTGACATAAAGGCATAAATAGAAGGCTGCCCGAACTCGGACAGCCTTCTGCTAGATTGAAATTATATGTTTATGGAGTGGATTAAAGCCTATTATTCATTGCCTTCTTCCGGGAAAGTAATTGGATTGAGTTTTTGTGAATTTGCCTTGAGCGTTTCATACCAGTCGGTCTTGGAAGAGCCGTTAGAACCTACCCACTCTGAAAAGTCGGGGTATGCTTCATTCAGTAAGGTATGTTCTTTAGGAGGCGTCCATTGCTGGGGGAAGTTGAGCGCCCAAGGAAGTCCTGTAGACGTTTGATAGGTATTAGAACCTGAGCTAGCGTCGTCCTCCGTTCCAAAATAGTTGGGAGCTGCTTTGTCTGTTGGTTCAAATCCTTTTAGGTGTATTTCTACATACCTTAAGTTCTGTGTATATATAAAAGGATTGATGGTTCCAACATCGTCTACAGGTTCGGCAAAGTTGATCGTTACAGAGATCGTATGTTGATCTGCTGAGATCCCGCTTCCAGCATTGATGAAGTTTCCGGGGCTTGAACCCATGCTTCGATGGATGTCATCTATTACAACAATTACGGGCTGATCCTGAAAGGTCTCCAAGCCGTTTACTTCTGTTTCAATGCTAGGGGCATCGGCACCGGTAACGGAGAGAACGTCTTCTACTATTAAATCGTCTAGTTGAAAACCAAAGCCCAATTGGAAGGTTGCCCCGACAATTCGGGTCGTGAATGTGGCACGCATACTACCTACTTGGTTCTTTGCATTTTTGGCAAACTCATACGAATAGTCTACGATTAAATCGTTGAAGTCGTAGTCTCCTTTTTTGGGCCATTTGTCCTCAAAGGCGTAAGAGCCTACGCTACCCTGGGCTGGGGAATAGTCTGTGTAGATTCGCGTAGGATCGTCGGGGTAGGAGTCATACTCATCAAGCACCCCATCTCCATCGGAGTCCGCGAAAGGTGAAGCTACCAAGGCACAAGAGGCCCCATCATTATTGTTGGTTTTTTCTCCTTGCATAATGAACTGAATCTGTCCAGGATTTCCACTTTCATCTAGCCCCACATGGTAAATATTTCCAGATTTATTTTGAGAGAATACGATATCACCTGTTAAGTCGGACCATACGGCTCCGCAGGCTCCACTTCCTGTAATTCCGCTGTAGTCAGCGATTCGCTGAACTGTAAGGGCTTGATGATCAATGACTACTAGGTGTCCTTGTTGGTCTATTGAATAGAACTTCCCTAAAATTGGGTTATAGGCAATGTCATATATGTTTCTGACAGTACCGATTTTGGTGAGGGTCTGCGTTACAGCAGTCAATGGCGTTTGATCAACATCGATAGTGACAAATTTCCATACCCCATCTTGCTCTCCAGCGATGCATAAATTTCCGTTTCCGTCAAAGTCAGACTTATAGTTCAGTCCTTTGCCACCGACCCCTGATATGACACCTAGATTGGTCTCAATACCCGTGTTGTCAAAGCGCCAAAGTTCATAATCTATATCATTAAGCTTATGAATTCCATAAATCAAGTTATCCTCAGAGTTATACCCGATTCCATTGTATTTTTTGGAGGCCGTACCCACCGTAATGTAGGTACCAGTAGTTACATTGAGTTTCTTGAGTTGCTTATCAATGGATTGGTATAGACCTGTCTGGCAGGAGAAAGCATTCTCGGAACCACTAGCAAAGCGATATGCAGCTCCTTCTCTTGGTACAGGTGTAGAACCCCATTCGTGAACAATGGGTAAGCCACTCAACTCTAAGCGCTGCGCCTTGGGCAGCGGATCGAAGTCGGTATAGGCATACAGGGCTTCCTTTCCGTAAGGGATTTCAAACTCAGTAGTCAAAGAGCCTGATAAGTCTGTAATACCCTTTCCGAGTAACTTCCCCCCTTGGCTAAGCGGAGCCGTATACAAAGAGAAGAGCACTCCGGCAATGGGAGCTCCAACGGCATCTTTTACCAACAGGGTTACCTCTTGATTGTAAGCCATCCCAAACTCAAATCCTTGGGGAATAAAGAGCTGTTCAATTTCATTCGGAGTATCAATAGTAGGTTCGGCGACCTCAGGCGTATCTAAGCACGACTGGAAGGTGAGAGCAGATAACAGAATACTTGCTAAAAAGATGTGTTTAAATCTCATATAGGTATCGAGCATTTATTTTAATAATATAAATATACAAAAAAATGTATTTTACGTATTTTGATATACTGTGAATGGTCTAATTCCTTCGATGAATGACGCTATTCTTCGATGAACGAGTGAATACAATCGATGATTGGATTGTGAGTAAAGGCCGTAGATAAAAAAGCAGGCTGACAGGAAAGGTCAGCCTGCTATACTTTTTTAAGAACGGAGTGAGTTAATTTCCATCCTCTTCAGAGCGTTGGCGGTTTCTTTTCATAAGCTTGTCCGACTTACTATTAGCTAGGCTATACCACATAGTCTCTTGGTTTCCGTTAGATGCAACCCAAGCATTGAATTTGGGATACACTTCAGTAAGACTAGCGCGTTCTTCCGGTGGTGTAAAGGACTCAGGGAAGTTTAGAGCCCAGGGCATTCCCGACTTCGTCATGTAGGTATCATTTCCGCTGCTTCCATCGTCTTCTGTACCAAAGAAAGATAGGTCAGCAAGATCGGTAGGAGCCTGTCCTTTAAGGTGTATTTCTCTACCCCTGTCGCCTTGGGTAAATATGAAAGGATTGATCGTCCCTATATCCTCTAGTGGGTTTGCAAAGTAGATTTCTACATCAAAGGTTACATCTCCCACTTCTTCTCCTATCCCATTATTCAGCATTCTACCAGCTGATCTGTTTAGAACCCCATGGGCATCGTCAAATATGATAACAACGGCATTACTCTGGTTTGCTTCCGTGCCATTAACATTTTTGGATATCTTACGGGTTCTGATACCCTTGACCTGAGCAATATCACTTCCCCATAGTTTGTCGAAAGAAAGGCCAAAACCAATTTCGAAGGTCGCACCTACAGATTTGAGCGTATAGGAAAGGCGCATCTTGGCAATTTTGTTCTGAGCATTTTTCATAAACTCGTAGTTATAGTCCAAGATTAGGTCATTGAAGTCATAGTCTCCTGCTTTAGGCCACTGATCTTCGAAGGCATAGGTTCCGTTACTTCCTAAGGCTGGAGAGAAGTTCACATAGGCCCGATCGGGATCGTTGGGGTAGGCGTCGTACGTATCAATAATTCCGTCGTTGTCTGAATCAAGGAAAGGGGAAACGGCCTGTGTGCAAGATGCTCCGTCATTACTTCCCGAGGGCTCCCCTTGCATAATAAAGCTAGCTCCCGTAGGATTGCCCGATTCGTCTAAAGTGATTTTGTAAATGTTTCCATCCTGGTTTTTAGACACATAGATTTCGTCATTACTCGACCAAAGGGCACCAAAAGATCCTCTTCCAATAACGCTTTCGTAATTTGCCAACCCTCTAATGGTTTTTGCTACGGGGTCAATTTCTATGAAATTACACCGACTGTCCAGGGCGTAGAACTTTTCCTGATTGAGGTTGAAGGTGATATCAGCAAACCCATATAAATAAGAAGAGCCTATTTGTGTAAGGTCGTATGTTACTGCAGTGATCGGTTGCTGGTCTACATCTATGCTGACCAGCTTCCAATTGCCTTGCTTCCCGCTAAGGGTAAGGTTGCCATTCAAATCAAAGTCCCCTATGTAATTTATTCCGTTAGGGCTCAGGCCTTCGACTACTCCGAGATCAGTTTCTTGGCCTGTGTTATCTATCTTCCAAATCCTGAGTTCTCCATTTGTCTTACGAGTGGCATAGATAAAATTGTCCTCTGAGTTAAAGCCCATTCCATTGTAGTTTGCAGAGGCGCTTCCCAATGTGACATAGGTTCCGGTAGCTACGTTGAGTTTTTTCAATCTTCCAGACATGACCTGGAACAGTCCTGTCTCACATCCAAAGGATTTGTCCTTATCACCTAATCGGTACACAGAACCTTCCTTTGGTTCTGGACTTGATCCCCACTCGTGAATGATAGGCCCTCCTGTGATTTCTAGTCTTTGTGCTTTAGCAAGAGAAGTAAATCCTGTATAAGCATATAACGCTTGTTTATCCTTAGATACCTGAAAATTGGTTCTTAGTACTCCTTCGTTGTCTGTAATTCCATTTCCTAGCAATACCCCTCCTTGGGATAGGGGAGCTGTATAAAACGATATCAACACACCTCCAATAGGTTTCTTCTCAACGTCGTGAACTGAGATGGCTATCGCTTGATCTGTGGTCATGCCAAAGTCAAAGCCATCCGGAATGAATAGGGCTTCCGCTGCCTGAGGAGTCTCTATGATTGGAGCCTCCATTTCAGGCGGTTCCAAACAGGATTGAGCTATCAAACCTACCAGTACCCAAAGGGTGAATTTTAGCGAAGAATGTATCTGCATCGAAAGTCTTATTTTGAATTATACAAACTATGATTTGTACAAAAGTAGAAACAAGACTCCCTGAAAATACCAGGATTCTATCAGTTGAAGGACATGGACGATGAAGTACCCCTCTTTAGAGACGAACGCAAACTAGGACTCCACTTGCAGTTGTTCCCTGAATCCATCTAGGTCTTTCAGGCGTTCAGGATCCATTTTGGGATAGTGCATATCCATAGCTTGTAGCTGTTGCAAGACTACGGAAGAAACAATGAGCCGCATATTCTTCTTGTCGTCAGCAGGGATAACGTACCAAGGGGCATGCGGAGCTGCAGTAGCATTGATGGCATCTTCATAGGCGCGCATGTAGTCTTCCCAGTATTGACGCTCCTCTACATCCCCACTTGAAAACTTCCAATTCTTCGAAGGGGTATCAATTCGTGCCAAAAAGCGCTTGCGCTGTTCTTCTTTGGAGAGGTGTAGGAAAAACTTCACTACGTGAATTCCGTTTCGGTGAGCATACAGCTCAAGGTTGCGGATATCCTCAAAGCGTTGCTGCCATACCTTTTCTACATTTTGTGTGTGTTCCTTGGGTATGCGTTGATACTTTAGCAAGATCTCAGGATGAACTCGAACCACAAGTACCTCCTCGTAATAAGATCGATTGAAAATTCCCAACCTTCCCCTCTGGGGAAACTCTCGGGTAGTTCGCCACATGAAATCGTGGTCAAGCTCTTTGGTACTAGGTTTTTTAAAGGAACTTACGTGAACGCCATGGGGATTTACACCCGACATGACATGGCGGATTGTGCCGTCCTTACCAGCTGCATCCATAGCTTGAAATACGATGAGTAATCCATAACGGTCGTGGGCATACATCATATTTTGGAGTTCGTCTATTTCCTCACGGTATTCTTCTAGCAGCTTTTTGTAGTCCTTTTTATTTTCATAGAGTGTAGCAACTTCTGTAGGACAATCTTTTTCTACAAAGGCTTTGCTTCCATCATAGCGATAGGGTTGTGTATCGATCTGTACGTGCATAGGTCCAAATTGAGAATGAAAAATGAGAATTATCAGTCAAAACTCCTTCGAAGCCCCATTAATTCCCAACTCCCTCTGATAAGGGTTTAGGCGCTGGAGTTTGTATATTTTTTCTTATCACATCAACCAATTTTTTACGTCGGGCTGCCAGTCCTATGGCTATGGAATCCTTTGTCCTGAGTAGGTGCATATACCTGATATCTCCTCGCCAGCGTTTCCACCACCGGATCATTTCTAACCCCAACAAACCACTCGCGATTACCAAGGATATGTAAATAGTTGCCCACACGGCACTGCCTGTAAGCCACCAGACAAGACCGAATAGGATTAGGTGATAGGGGACTGCAGGAAAGGTGGCAAATAGCATGGAAATGGATTGATGCCATTGGTCATCCTTGAATTTGTTAATAGCAAATTGATATGGGAACCGATACAACCAAAAGTGGTGAATGAGAGAAATGAGAAAAAAGGGAGCCAGTAAAAAAATCCCAAACCCTTTTATAAAAAGATTTTGCCGGGAAAAAGGGCCCCTCTGTATTACATGGTCTCTTAGGGCTAATCTTTCTAAGTCCTCAAAGTAGTAAGGGAGTTCCCCTCTAATCTCAGAAAAGGCCTTAGAATCACTGGATAATTTTGCTTCTACTTTTTCGACAATTTCTTTGCTGGCTTTCAACTGCGCAGAAGGACTTACTCGGTCTAGGTATTTGACTCCCAGGTGGTCCACTGTGTAGAGCTTCTGCATCTGGTCTATGAAGTCGTACTCCTCAACCAGAGAAATGTGGAGGGTGTATTCCTTTAGGGCTTCCCGTAGGGCCTTCGTTACCTCTAAGAGGGCTTTCCTAGGGTTTTCCTTATACAGGGGATAATAGGGCTCCAGGTCTATGGGGGTACCATACCAAATGAGCAAGTTACCATAGATCTCAATGTATTTACTGTAGGTAATACCTACAGGAACAATTTTGAGCGGGAGGGTAAAATCCGATTGCTCCGCAGCCTGAAACGCAATCCTGGCCAGCCCTTTTTTTAAGGGGCGAACCCTATGCTTACGGGCATGGTTTCCTTCGGGGAAAATAAATACGGAGTTCCCGTCCTTGAGCTCATCAATACAAAATTGGAAGGTCTCCTGGTTTTTTTGAATCACATCTACCCCATCTCTACTCCGATACACAGGAATCATCCTCAACCAATTCAGGGCTTTACGCGCGAGGGGCTTAAGAAATACATCCGCACGGGTAAGAAAGGTGGGGTGTTCTCTAAGCAATGAGGCGATGAGGATGGCATCTGAAAGCCCATTGCGGTGGTTTACCGCGATGATCTTTGGCCCTTTGGGATCATAGGCCTTTTTACCTTTTTGCTCCACTTTGCGGTAGTATGTTTTAGTACCGAGGCGAACCCAGTGTTTCAACACGTGGTATAACCAGGGAAAGTAGTACCAGGGATATTTTCTAATCATAAGCTTGTTCAAGACGGAGCCAAAATCCGTCGATCCGACCAAAGGAAGGCGAGGCTAAGTCCAGCAATGATATGCCAGATTCCCCACCATGCAGTGATGACGGCCATCCCTCCCAATCCATTAAAAAAGTTAAATATAATGATTAAGCCCAATCCGGAGTTTTGAATACCTGTTTCTATTGTGATAGACTTTCTATCGGCTCGTGGTAGGCCACCGAGTCTTGCCATGAGGTATCCCCCTCCCAGGGCCAGGGCATTGTGAATCAACACCAGTAAGATGATGCTTTGAATGAATTCTTGAAAGACAGCAAAGTTGTTGTAAAGGGCGATCATAACAAAGGCGACGAAAAACAGTATAGAAAAAATTCGAATCGGGCGGCTGATCTTTCGAGTGAATTTGGGGAATTTGTAAGCAGTCCACATCCCTAGGATTAGCGGTGCCCCCAATAATAGAAATACGGTTTTTACCAATTCCCATTCATCCAGGTTGATCGTTTGGAGAATTTCTGCACTTGGGGGATATAGACTAGCCCAAAAAGAAAAGTTGATTGGGGTCAAGAACATAGCCAGTAGGGTCGAGAAAGCGGTTAGGCTCACAGATAAAGCCACATTGGCTTTGGCTAAGGAAGAAATAAAATTAGAAATGTTTCCTCCCGGACAGGCGGCTACCAGGAACATTCCCAGAGCCATTGAGGGAGTTACGGGTAGAATCCACACAGCTAAGAAGGTTAAGAAGGGCAGAACAAAGAATTGGGAAACAAGGCCGATTAATGGAGCCTTGGGCTTTCGCAATACTCTGCGAAAGTCCTCTATGCTCAATTCTAAGGCAACCCCAAACATAATGAAGCCCAGGATGATGTTCAATGCGAACAGGCTATCTGGGGAAAACTGGACGTTTGCTGTGTCTATAGATTCAGGAATCATGGAATGAACAAAAGCTTGTTTGAAGTTCGATGTTTGTTGCCCTTTATCTAAAGTAGGACTTTTTCAAAGAGAAAACAACGGCTAAAAATGAAGCTTTTGGGAAATAAAGCCTAGCACAAATCGGGAACTTATCTGGATTCTTTGAATTGAATAGGCGATTTTTCCTAACTTTTCATGCAATTAGAAAAAAATGACAAACTCAGGCAAAGTGCTTTGGACCCCTTCACAAGAATTTGTTGAACAATCTAACTTAGCGGTATACCAGCGATGGTTAGCTCAGCAAAAAGGGCTTGAGTTTCATTCTTATTCAGAATTATGGCAGTGGACAGTGGAGGATTTGCCTTCCTTCTGGGGGAGCTTGTGGGAGTACTTTCAGATTGTTCACGGACAGACTTTTGACGAGGTACTTTCTCAAGATAACATGCCAAATGTGGAATGGTTTTCAGGAGCCACTGTCAACTACGCCGCCCAGGTCTTCCAAAATCGGAGTCAAGAAAGGCCTGCACTCATCTTTCAGAATGAGGAGGGCCGAAGCGAACTCAGCTGGGAGACGTTGGAGAAAAAAGTGAGAGCAGTTCAAGCCTTCCTCATTCAAAATGGGATAGGAAAAGGAGACTGTGTGGCGGCTTATCTCCCCAATATTCCGGAAGCCATTATCTGTTTTCTTGCGGTGAACTCCATTGGGGGGGTATGGTCTTGTTGTTCACCAGATTTTGGGGTAGATACCGTTATTGAGCGCTTTGCACAGATTCAGCCCCGTCTGCTGATAACGGTAGATGGATATAGATACGGAGGGAAATCTTTTTCGCGTTTGCCTGAAGTAGAGAAAATCAAGGGAGGACTCCCTTCTTTGGAGCGATGTGTTTTCATTCCTTACTTAGATTCTGGAGCAAGCCTTTCAAGCGCTCAGGATTGGGACGAAGTCCTCAACACAGTTACTACAGGGTCTTTGGCATTCACCTTTGTGCCTTTCGACCATCCTATTTGGGTCTTATATTCTTCTGGGACTACTGGAAAACCCAAGGCCATCACGCATTCACATGGAGGAGTGCTGATAGAGCATCTCAAATACTTGAGTTTTCACAATGATGTACATCCTGGAGAGCGATTCTTTTGGTTTACGACAACGGGTTGGATGATGTGGAATTTTCTCCAGGCGAGCTTGTTGGTCGGGGCTACTCCTGTGCTATTTGATGGTAGTCCAGGCTATCCTTCCCTCGAAGTACTCTGGCGAATGACTTCCGAACTATCTATCCAGCATTTTGGGACGAGTGCCCCCTTTCTTACCACCTGCATGAAGCAAGGGCTTGACATAGGTGCTACCTGGGATGTGTCGAAACTGCGCTCAATTGGTTCTACCGGAGCGCCCTTACCACCAGAAGCCTTTGAGTGGGTATACAATCAGGTATCTGATTCGGTATGGCTCTGTTCTATGAGTGGAGGAACAGATGTGTGCACAGCTTTTGTTGGGGGAAACCCCTATATGCCCGTTCAGAAAGGAAGAATTCAAAGCAGGGCCTTGGGCTGTGCCTTATACGGATACGATGACGCGGGGAGTCGGATTGAGGAAAGTTTGGGAGAAATGGTTATTGAGCAGCCTATGCCCTCTATGCCCATCTATTTTTGGAATGACCCAGATAACAAGCGCTATACAAAGAGCTATTTTGATATGTATTCTGGTAAATGGCGTCATGGCGACTGGATTTACCTGTATGCAGATGGTTCTCTCATCATCCAAGGTCGGTCAGATGCTACCTTGAACAGGAAGGGAATTCGTATTGGGACAGCAGAGATATATCGGATTGTAGATAAGATTCCAGGTATTCAAGATAGCCTGATTCTCAACCTGGAGCAGGAAGGAGGGGAAGATGTAATGCCGTTGTTTGTCGTGCTGAAAGAAGGATTTAAGTTAACGGACGAACTTCAGTCCCAAATCAAACGAGAACTGAAAAGCCAAGGCTCTCCCAGGCATGTTCCTGATCTGATTTATACCGTTCCAGACATACCCTATACCTTAAGTGGGAAAAAAATGGAAGTTCCCGTAAAGAAGGTCTTGATGAAGATGCACAGTACCCACACAATGAACCTCGATGCCATTCGGAATCCCGAGGCAATGGATTATTTCCTGAAGCAAGCAGGAAATTTTGGATGGGATTGACTGTCTTTTTATTCTCGCACCAGCATAATCGGGCCATTTACAATGGCATGGCTTCGTGGTCCAAAGCCCACAAAGTGTCCAGCTAGTTTTTCTCCATTGTGAGTGAGTTCAAAACAGGCTGATCCACAGAAAATGAAATCTGAATTGGGGTTAAACCATTCAAGCTTGAGGATTTTTCCCCCATGCCATTCCGCGCGTAACTTTGCCTGGAAAGTAGTCGCTGGCTCAGGAAGATAAATGGAGTCCTCGATTCCAATAGGCGTGAAGGAGATGGCTCCTTCAAAGGCTTTCCCTACTTTTTCAAAGTTGCAGGTAATTATCGCTCGGGCAGGCCTTCCAAAGCTGCTTTGCTCATCGTGGCCCTTCCATTTGCCAGAGATATCAGGGAGAGGGGTAATTTTCATGAGAGTGATTGTTTGGGATAAATAGTACTTATAAAGATAAGAGATTTCCCTCAGAGATTAAGGAAAAAATACCCGACCCATTATGCTCGGGTTCTTAAATCCTCGACTGGTAGGTATATAACTCAAAATACCTCCCCTCCTTTGCAATGAGTTCATCATGTGTTCCCCTTTCAGCGATTTTTCCCTCTTCAATTACGAGAATCTGGTCTGCCTTCCGAATGGTACTCAATCGGTGGGCGATCACGAAAGTTGTTCTTCCCTGCAGCAATTCCGCTAAACTCTGCTGAATGAATTTTTCGCTTTGGTTATCTAGGTTAGAAGTTGCCTCATCCAACAGGAGAATACGTGGATTGGCAAGAATCGCTCTTGCGATAGCAATACGCTGGCGCTGCCCACCAGACAGCTTTACCCCTCTTTCACCGATGAGGGTTTCCAAACCTTTCTCAAAACGGTCTGAAAATTCTGAGACGTAAGCTGCATCTACCGCATTGCGAATTTCTTCTTCCGTAGCCTGAGGACGGGAGAATCGGATATTTTCCCGAATTGTCCCCTCAAAAAGGAAATCATCTTGCAATACTACACCCAGTTGAGAGCGATAGCTAGCTAAGGTCACTTGGGAGAGATCTGTCCCATCTACGGTTATGGTTCCTGAATCCGGTGTCAGAAAAGAGGCCGCAAGGCCTGCAAGGGTTGTTTTACCCGAGCCTGAAGTTCCTACAAGTGCGGTAACAGATCCCGACGGAGCATCAAACGAGATGTCATGAAGTACCTCTTTTCCTTCCTCATAGGAAAAGTATACCGCTTCAAAGTGAATATCGCCCTTTACAGGGCCTATCTCAAGGGTCCTGCGTGGATCTTCATGTTCTTGACCAATCTGGAACAATTCCTCGGTCCGATCCAGTCCCGCAATGGCATCTGTGAGCTGACTGCCGATATTACTCATTTGGACGATGGGAAACACCAAGGCAGCTAAAAAGAAAACGAAAGAAAATAAAGTTCCTTCCGAAAGGCTTCCACTCTCTAGCATTGGGGCGCCTATGGCGAGAATCGCAATAGTGGTAACCCCTGTTAGGAAGGTACCCATACTCGTGACAAAGCTTGTGGTCGTAAGGGAACTCTTAATATTTTCAAACAGGCGTATTACTCCCTCCCGAAAGATTCCGATTTCCTGCTCTTCCGCATGGAATCCTTTTATCACTCGGATACCCCCTAGTGATTCAGTCAGTCTTCCCGAAACTTCGGCTTGTATTTCTCCCCTTTTTCGAAATATAGGGCGTATCTTTCCAAAGGCCTTAAAGGAGATAAAGCCAAATAGAATCAAGGGGATCAAAGACACCAAAGTCAATAAGGGACTGAAGTAGATCATAAATGCCAAAGAGCCTAAGGCAGTAATAACCCCTCCGATTAGCTGGGTAAATCCTGTGCCCACTAGGTTACGCACCCCCTCTACATCGGTCATTACACGAGACACTAGGCTCCCAATTTGGGTATTGTCATAAAAAGCTACTGGAAGTCTAATGATATGCTGTTGTACCTTGGAGCGAAGTTCTGCAATCATGAATTGTGCCTCTACACTCAGTAACTTGACCAGGTAAAATGAAGTAACCGACTGAATGGTAATGGCCGCTACAACTACCAGAAGTAGAGGAAGCAGCAGATCATAGTTACTGGGTGCTATGATATTATCCAGGAGATACTTTGGGGCATAAGGCATGACAAAGCCCGCCAGCCTACTAACAAGGACTAGAAAAAGTCCAAAGGACAATAGCCTCCTTCTTGGCCATATATAGGTAATGAAAACGTCCTTGAGGGTCGTTCTGGACTCGTTTTTGTGAGGCTTTTTAGCTTTTTCATTTGCCTGCCCATTAGAAGCAGAAGTATGTTCTACTTCGGAAGAATCGGATGTTTTGGTTTGTATCGACATGGAGGATAGGGAATAAGTAATAGGGTATAAGGATGTACAGGTATAGGGATAATGAATTAGGCAGGGAAAATGTGACAGGTTCAGCTTACAGTTAGGTAAATTTTTTGCAGAGTTCGGAAGTCTGGAAGTGTAAAACTCCCCACTCCCCTCTATCAACCCCAATGAGTACATCGCTCATCCCATCTAATTCATCCATAAAACCCCCTCCTCAATCCCCCAATCCTGTCCAAAGAACACAGAGCAGTCCTATACTCAGACGCTTCCCATTCATCCATAAAACCCCGTCTTCAATCCCCCTAATCCTGTCTCCAAAACCCAAATAAGCCCCACGCTAGCCCTCCCCAATCCCCCAATCCCGTCTATCAACTCCCTACTTGCTCAGCATCATTTCCACCCCATTCCAGTC
>JBCCTX010000138.1:0-19333 GCA_039197765.1 Bacteroidota bacterium | reverse complement strand
CGTTTTCAACCAATCTTTTATGATAGAATCCCCCCTGTTGTGGGACTGCGAACATCCCTATATTTACGAAGCCGTCACAACCCTTAGCAAAGAGGGTGAAGTAGTGGATTCCTATACCACGCCTTTTGGCATTCGCAGCCTAGAATTTAAGGTAGGGGAGGGTTTTTTGTTGAATGGGAAGAACACCCTGGTGAAAGGGGTCTGTCTACACCACGATGGCGGACTGGTAGGGGCCGCTGTACCCCAAGGGGTCTGGCGAAGACGTTTGGCAAAACTGAAAGAGGCAGGGGTAAATGCGATTCGATTGTCCCACAATCCCTTTTCTCAAGAGTTTCTGGATTTGTGCGATGAAATGGGATTCCTGGTTCAGAATGAACTCTTTGATGAATTGGACTATCCCAAGGATAAGCGGAGGAACTACCACGACAGGAGCGAGGACTATATCACGCGGGGATACACCCAACATTTTCAGGAATGGGGGAAGAGCGATTTAACGCGGACGCTATTGCGCGACCGAAATCATCCAAGTGTATTCCAGTGGAGTATTGGGAATGAGATTGAATGGACCTATTTGCATTATCGCTATGTAACTGGTTTTTGGACCGATCCCAACGATCCCCAAAACTCCGGTGCCTACTGGGGTAGCGCCCCCATCTTTTCACCCGAAGAGTTGACCAAAAGATATGAACAATCCAAAAAAGGGGAATTCATACTGACAGAAACGGCCCAGCGGGTTAACGGATGGGTCAAGGAACTAGATACCACTCGCCCAACGACGGCTAATTTGGTGGTTCCACACGTAAGTCATGTGAGTGGCTATGCAGATGCCGTTGACCTGGTAGGCTACAGCTACCGAAATGTCGAAATCCCCTGGGGGCAAACTTATTTTCCGCATAAGCAGGTTACGATTAATGAATGCCCAGGCTCCTGGGACGACTGGAAGCAGGTTCTGGAACATCCAGGCGTTTTTAGCATTTTCATGTGGACGGGCATCGATTATATAGGGGAGCGGAATGAAGCCTGGCCTCAAAAAAGTGCCTGGGGAGATATGCTCAACTTGGCGGGTTTTAAGGTACAGGGATGGAACTATTTCAAGAGCATTTGGAAAAATGAACCCCATGTTTCGCTGGGAACCCTTCCTATCGAGCAATCTGGATTTAGGGTCGATGCCTTATCTGGCCAGGCCGTTGCCAAAAATAACGGTTCCTATCGTTGGAGGCCGTCGAACATGCACTGGAATTATGGGGAAGGCGATACAGTCTTAGTAGAGGTATGCTCCAATTATGCAACGGTGGAGTTACTCCTGAATGGAAAATCCCTCGGCTATCGCAGTATGTCGGAAAGCCCCGACCGCTTGATGCGTTGGGTAGTACCTTATGAAGCAGGTACACTTACCGCGAAGGCAGGGTTTACTGGTCAAGAACGTATGGCAGAGCTGCATACTGCTTCAAAGCCCGTTGGTTTTACCTTAGAAACGGATAAAACGACCCTCAAGGCCGACGCCTATGACGTAGCCCACTTGGTCGTTCAACTGCAGGATGAAAAGGGCCTTCCAGTGAAAACAGAGAACGTACACATAGAATTTGAAATAGAAGGGGATGCGAAATTGCTTGGGGTTGATAATGGTGCCTTTGCCAATACCCAGGATTTTCAATCGAATGGATTGCTTACCGATGAGGGCCGTTGCTTAGCCATTATTCAGTCAACCCCACAAAAAGGGACCATAAAAGTAACTGCTAAAGCGGAAGGGTTTGAACATCAAATGGTTAAAATTGAGGTTAAGTAGGGAGCAGGATTAAATGGATTGAGATCAATTGAAATGATTCAGCAATCTCCCAAAAGATAATGCTAAAAATGCTTCATCTTCTGACAGATGAGAATTTCCAGATTTTTTAACTCCTGGGTAAGATGAAAGGTGTACTGCAAATAGCCTTCTCCTAAGCGGTACACCTATTTGTATTGATTGAGGAAGAATTCTGTTAATTTTTGTGTATTACGAATAGGGAATGCCCTATTCGTAATACACAAAAGGAATTACCATGCTAACTATTCTGTATATGCGGGTATCTGATTCTGATATCTTTTCTATTTCTTATCCCTTTATTTACAATGGGGCAAGGTGAGTCAGTCATTATCGGACAAAAATTCGTTATCCAGTCAGATAGCCTTAATCAAGAAAGAGCCTTCCAAATTTCCCTCCCTAGATACTACAATGAGAGAAAAGAAAATTATCCCGTATTATACTTGCTTAAGTTAGCAGGGTTGATCGAAGAGAATGGCCCTGACCAATTAATCTTTATCTGTGGGTCCATATGCATATTCCTGTCCAAATTGAACCCCCCAATATTTTGAAACCGTACCTTTCTGTTCAAATGCGCCCGCGGGTCCTTTTAGCTTGAAAGGTAAAAATGTTCAGCCAATTCTCTTTTAGTATTAACTGGAAAGAAAGGACCCATTGTCTTTCAAAAGGCATTACTTAGGCATCTTCGACCATTTTTTCCATATCCTTAAACGGTTTTTATTTCATTGATTATCATATAGTTAAATAGGAGAAGGGAATTAATTGAATATTTATACAACAATTATGAAAATAATATATTACTTTTATATTTGTTGTATAAATAGTAGCTCTATGAAGGAAGCAACACTAGGTGAGTTTGAAGAATTAGTACTCCTAATGGTCGCTGCACAGCATGATGAGGCATATGGAGTAGGTATCCTAGAGGCATTAGAAGAAAAGCTAGATAGGAAACTGAGGATCAGTGCAATTCATGTCACACTCAAAAGGATGGAGGGGAAAGGATATGTTAGTTCCCGTTTTGGAGGTATCACATCTCAACAGGGTGGACGCCGCAAAAAGTTCTACGTTATTACCGCCCTAGGAAAACGGATGCTTGATCAGCAATACATGCTGCGTAATGGGATTTACCAGCAAATCCCTAATATATCATTCGACTAAAATTTCTATGTGATCAAAGCCAATGATAGAACAATTGATTTCAAAAACTCCTGTAATATTTTCTCTCATGCAACAATTTATTTTTACTCTATCCTTCTGCTTTCCTATGCTTTGGTATACATCCTGTGCAATGGAATCTACTTCTGAAGAAATACAAGATCCTAAGAGTAAAGTGGAAAAGTCAAATTCAACTACTGAAGATACCCCTTCACAAAAAATCAATTACGGAAACAACGCTGAAGCGGGTGATTACTTTAAGGTAGAAGGTGTAAAACTTTACTACGAGGTATATGGCCATGGCAGCCCTATACTTATGTTACACGGCGGTGTCTATGGCTATATTGATGAGTTCAGCTCTCTCATTGATGAGTTATCACAGAACTATCAAGTCATTTGCCTTGCTACGCGTGGACATGGAAAATCAGAAGTGGGCAATACGCCCTATACCTACAAGCAACGAGCTGAAGATGCTTATCACTTATTGGAATACCTCCAAATATCAAAAGCACTAGTGATAGGCTTTAGTGATGGAGGACACTCAGCACTCAAATTAGCCGCCTTGTACCCTGAGGCTGTAAAAAAGGTTATTGCCATGGGAATAGGTGATAATCCTAAGGAAAAGAATAAGGAACCGTACAACTACACCTCCAAAAGTTTATTGGCTGAAAGCGGAAGCTTTTTTAAATCTCGATTAGCTTTGATGCCTGAACCCGACCGTTGGGAAGAAAGCTTACAATACAGTAATCACCTCTACAATCAAGACTTAATAAGTAGTGAGACCTTTGAAAAAATTCAATGTCCCGTACTACTTATGAATGGCGAAAATGATCAATACAATACAGTTGATAGGCTTGTAAAGGCCTATTATGCTATTCCAGAAGCGCATTTATCCATTATTCCCCAATGCGGTCATGTACTCTTCTTTTGCAACTTTGAAGCAGTATGGGAGAGTCTAGAGTGGTTTTTATAGAATAAGCTATCAAATATTAAGTAGCAAAACTTAACCTATGAATTTGCAACCTCCCAAGTATGCTCTTCGTTTTCTTCGCTGGTTTTGCCGAGATGACCACTTAGAAGAGATTGAAGCCAATTTACTTGAGATGTATGAAAAGCAGCAAGTACACTCACCTCGTCAGGCAAAATTACAATTTGTCATTCATGTGCTGTTCCACCTTCATCCTATTTTTATCCGGCCAATAAATACTTTCTATTCAAAAAATTTCGCAACCATGTTTCGACATAACTTACTTCTGTCATATCGCAACTCTCTTCGTCATAAAGGCACTTTCTTTATTAACTTGATTGGCTTATCATCAGGTATAGCCAGTGCTCTACTGATTTTTTTGTGGGTAAAGGATGAATTGCATGTGGACAAATTTCATACAAACGATGACCAGATTTATCAGGTCATGTTAAATGCTGAGAGCTCTTCAGGAATTAGTACCCTTGAATGGACACCCGGACCATTAGCACAATCGTTGGTAAATGAGATATCAGAAGTGAAATATGCAACTTCGGTTATCCCGCCAGCCACCTATACAATTTCAGGAGTACTTTCAGTAGATAATTCACGCATTAAGGCAGAAGCAAAATATGCTGGTAATACTTATTTTTCTATTTTCTCCTATAGCCTAATCGAAGGCGATAAGAATGAAGTACTAAAAGACCTCAATAATATTGTCATATCAGAAAGAATGGCAATGAAATTATTTAATACTACATCAAATATTGTAGGAAATACAATTGTTTGGGAGCAAGGAGATTTAACAGGTAACTACCTAATATCAGGAATCTTTAAGGAAATACCAGCAAATGCTTCCGTTCACTTCGATGTTGTACTTAATTACGAATTGTACAAACGAAAACATCCTGAACTGGTTCAATGGTCGTTCAATAGCCCTAGTACATATGTAATGTTGGAAGAACAAGCTCAAAGGATCGAGTTTGCTGATAAAATTACGGATCTCATTAAGCGCAAAGATCCAACGTCGCAGTTTACTTTGATTCCAAGAAAATACTCCGATCAGCATTTGTACGGTAACTTTGAGAACGGAAAGGTGTCAGGGGGTAAAATTATTTACGTTAGGATATTTGCTATAATTGCTGTCTTCATTCTACTGATCGCATGTATCAATTTTATGAATTTAGCTACAGCCAGAGCTTCACGACGATTTAAAGAATTGGGGATCAAAAAAGCAATTGGTACAAAAAGAGCGACTTTGATCCTACAATATCTGAGTGAAGCAATGCTTATAACCTTCTTTTCCTTATTCGTCGCTCTGCTGTTGGTAATTCTCCTCCTGCCACAGTTTAATCAAATTACTGGAAAACAGCTTACGTTGGTTCTTGATCCGATTATAATTGCAACATTAGTAGGTATTACTTCGCTTACTGGACTGGTGGCTGGTAGCTATCCTGCGTTCTATCTATCAGGTTTTAATCCCATAAAGATACTGAGAGGCGAAGTGATCACTTCGCCTACTTCCTTATGGGTACGAAAAGGATTTGTAGTATTTCAATTCACAATATCTATTATTCTGATCGTATCAGTCTTAGTTATTTATAAACAATTGCAATATGTCCAAGAGAAAAACTTGGGCTTCCAGAAGGATAATGTGTTAATATTTGAAATTGATAAATTAGAAGATCAACCCTTGAATATATTTCTGAATGAAATCCAAAATCTACCTGGGGTAATCAATTCATCAACAATGAAAGGTAATTTGACGAGTGGCGATCATAATCACACCCCAGGACTTACTTGGGAGGGACTAATTCCTGGAGAAGAAGTAAATTTTACAGATATAGTAATAGGGTTAGATTTTTTTGAGACTCTTGGAATTACTATGGTAGAAGGGCGGACTTTTTCTCGGGACTTTGGCTCGGAAAGCTCTAAAATCATTTTCAATCAAACGGCCATTGAACGTATGGGCCTCGATAATCCTATAGGGAAAACCGTCAATCTTTGGGGTGAGAACAAACAGATCATCGGAGTAGTGAGCGACTTTCATTATGAATCGCTCTACACAGATATAAAGCCTTGCTTTTTCAGATTAACTTCTGAAGCTACCAATGTGCTAGTGAAGATAAGAGCAGGAAAAGAAAAAGAAACCTTAGCTCAACTTCAGGATTTTTATCAAGACCACAAAGGAATCCCATTGGAATACCAGTTTCTGGATGAATCGTATCATCGTTTATATGCATCTGAGCAACTTGTATCAGTGCTATCTCGATATTTTGCCAGCCTCGCAATTATCATTTCTTGTCTGGGATTATTTGGTCTAGCTTCCTTCACAGCAGAACTACGACTCAAAGAGATTGGTATTCGCAAAATACTGGGAATTTCTAACTTAGGTGTTGTTCGCCTATTATCGAGAGACTTTACTAACATAGTATTAGTTGCCATTGTTATTGCTTTACCCATAAGCTACTTTATCGCTCAACGTTGGCTGGAAGGCTTCTTTTTTAGTATTGACTTAGTTTGGTGGTACTTTGCAAGTGCGGGACTATTAATCTTATTGATTGCTTGGCTAACAGTAGGACTACAAACACTCAAAGCAGCTCGGATTAACCCTGTAGATACACTTCGTAATGAGTAGATTTAAGGTTAGGATACTTTGAGCCTTATGAAAACCCCTATTCAGGATATTTTAGCACTCTAGCGATTTTTTTTGCCTTCTGTTCTTCAAAAAGCGGAATCTATCTGTGCCCTGAAGGATTAAAATCTATCCTTCAGTTCTCATTGCATCTACAGGATTAATCCCTGATATCTTAGCTGCATAAAAACCAACTACCATCAAAACAATTAAAGCAGTACCTACTCCGGCAAAGAGAAAAGTACTAATTCCCAATTCTGTATGGTAGGCGAATTTATTGAGCCAATCTTGCATGAGATAATAGGCAAATGGGATAGCCACAATTGCTGAAACCGTGATTAAAATGAGGAAATCTTTTGAAAGCAAAAGGATTAAATTAGCTAGAGGAGCTCCCATTACCTTTCGAATACTGATCTCTTTTAATCGTTTTTGGGTACTAAATACCGAAAGGCCCATCAGGCCAAGAAAAGTGATAATCAGCGCAAATACCGTAAAATAGTAAGATAGTTGCCTAACAGATTGTTCATTTAGATAGGCCTCAAGATAGCTTTCATCTAAGAAGCGATATTCAAAAGGATACTGAGGATTTAGTCGCTTGTGAATTTTTTCCAGGCCAGCAAGTGCCATTTCAGAACTACCTGGGTTGGTCCTAAGGTAAAGCCATGAGGTTGATAAGGGTCGGAGTTGGATGATTGTCGGTTCAATAGTATTGTAGAGCGAGGTTGTGTGAAAATCTTTAACTACGCCAATGATCTTTCCTGACGCTCCCCAAAAACTTAGCTGTTGGCCAAGAGGATCTTCAAACCCCATTACCTTTGCGGCTGTTTCATTAACCAAATAGTTTAATGAATCACTACCTAAACGGATGTCAAAATCCCTTCCAGAATCCAATTGCATTTTCATCACATCTACAAAGTCAAAGTTCACATGGAGAATTCGCATGGAAATTTGGCTGTTAGGGTCCTTACCAGGCCATTGAACAGAATGGGTATTAGCTCTGATTTCTAATGGGCTGGTGTTAGTGGTCGTTACTGTTGCTACGCCCGGAACTTGATTTAATTCCTCTTTGAATAGGTGGAATTGTTCAGAAAGGGAACCTTCCAGACGGGTATAGATCACATTTTCACGGTCAAGGCCAAGATTTTTGTTTTGGATATACTTGATTTGGCGGTGAATAGTAAGGGCTCCCACAATCAATAAAATGGAAATAGCGAATTGGAAAATAACCAAGCTCTTGCGTAGACGCGTGGTTCCAATAGATTGTCGAAATACACCTTTTAATACCTTGACAGCATCTAAAGAAGATAAATATAAGGCTGGATAGATACTTGCTATCAAGGCCGTTACTATCCCGATCCCTGAGAAGATTAGCAAGGTTCTTGCTCCGAAATCCCTGAATGTCATTGCTTTATAGGTTACTGCATTGAAGGCAGGAAGCGCTACTATGGCCAAAGCAACTGCCAGAACAAAAGCAATAGAAATCACAAAAAAGGATTCGGTTACGAACTGGTTGGTCAATAATCGCCGTTCAGCACCAATAGCCTTTCGTACCCCAATCTCCCTGGCCCTTTTCAGTGAACGAGCAGTAGCCAAGTTAATGTAATTGATACTGGCGATTAGGATTAATAGAATGGCTACTATACTGAAGATCTGAACATATTTAATACGTCCGCCTGCTTGCTTTCCTTCTTTAAAAACATTGAAGAGGTATTGATCAGAATAAGCCTGTAAAAAAATATCACTCTGAAAACCCTCTATATGCTCGTTCTGTATGTCCTTTATCTTTGCACTGAGTGTGGTCCCATCTATACCAGGGTGGGTTTTTAAGAAAATCTTGATTCCACTATTATTCCAGTTGGTAAGCCAAGAATTTTGCTTTTCGTAAAGATCCATTGGTAAAATGAAGTCAAATTGCAAAGAAGATTGCTTGGGAAGGTCTTCAAATACTCCACTTACTGAGAAATCAGATACTCCGGGTATATTATGCCGGATCACTTTACCAATAATTTGGTCTTGTTCTTTCCAGTTGCTTCCAAAGTATTTTTTTGCAAGTGAAGCAGAAATCAAGATAGCGCTCGGATCATCTAACACTTCTGTGGCTTTTCCTTGTAGGAGATTCCAGGAAAATAAATTCATAAAACTGGAAGTAGCCCAGATTCCTGTTTCTCGAAAAGAAAGTTTGTCTGTATACATAACCAAATCTTCCTGTTGAGAAATAATGGCGACCTCCTTTACTTCTGGATAGTTTGATCGAAGTTCATCTGAAATATTCCAGGCTACTAAGTCTCGGGTCTGAATATCATTTCCGGAATACACATGTCTTTTTACTACGTACAGTTGATCCAAATCCTCATGAAAAGAATCGTATTTCAGCTCATCTTTGATCCAAAGAGTAATGAGCATTGCAGTGGCCATTCCTAAAGTGAGACCTCCAATGTTAATAGCAGCGTACCCCTTGTTTTTAAGGAGTAAACGCCGACTGAGTCGTATATTGTGCCAAATCATATACATCCGGTTAAATATTGAAAAAAGGTTTTTCCTGAGGGCGAAACCCCTTAGGTAATGTAGTATCTGATACCAGTAATCGAGCTTTGCTTTTGTAGAAGATTGTTTTTCAAGTACTAAATAGAAACGTTCTTCGAGATCTCCTTCAACCTCCTCTAAGAGCTCGGGACGAAGGAACCAGCCAAGAAATTTCTTAGCTAACTGAGGTGGATGGTCCTTATTAGCATCCATAATTTGTCTTAAAATTTCCTGCTAATGAGGGTATATATGAGCCCCTAAGAGAAAGGCGGAAATTTCGAGCCTTAGCTAATACTTGGCCTTTAGCCGTTGTAATGAAATAAATGCGTTTAAGCCGCCCACCTCTGGTAGCAGAACTCTCCTTCATTTCAAACTTTAAAAACCCTTTTTCGCTCAGCCGCCTCAAAGCTCCATATACCGACCCTCTAGGTATCGATTGCCTAGTTTGGGATTTCGATTCTTCAGCGATCCAAAAAGCATAGGCCTCACCTAAGAGTATATCAACAAGCAAAAGAATGGCTTCTTCAAATTCTTCTAATCCAGTTTCCTCCATTTTGTTTCTAAATTGTAGAACAAATATAAATAGCATCAGATAGAATACCAATTTTTTCTTCTACAATTTAGAAAGAAATCATTATGGGATAAGAATCACACGAAAATTCTTTTCGCCTTCTGTCTCTCGGATTAGGAAGGCTCTAACGCTCGGTGTAAACGCGGTAGACGTGTTTAGCGGCTATCGACGATTTGCACTTTGTTGTGCGTTCGTACTATTCTCCGCTTGTTTGTATTTCGATTCTATTTTGTCGTCTCCTTTTGTTTATACTACCAAGGGCCTTTTTGTTTAACTTGATAAAAGCGTTTGCCGTCAAATCGATAGAGTCCTTGTCCAGTACCCCACCACATATTTCCTGACCTGTCTTGATACATACTTTGAACACAACAATTAAGGCCGTCTTCTACTGTAAACACAGTAAATGCTTTTGGATTTGAAATGGGAATAGACGGTTCAAATCTCGTAGTGCTTCCTCTGGCTGTAATCCAAATGAGACCCGACTGTTCTATAAATATACCCCAAACTTCACTTCCACCTATTCCGTCTTCGGTTGTATAACTTGTAAAGTTTTCCCCATCATATCTGCAAATACCCCCCTTCATAGTAAACCACATATTTCCCATTTTATCTTGCGCTATGCCACCTGCAGCGTTATCGCTCAAGCCTTCTTTCTCTGTAATATTTTTAATTGCTTTTCCATCATAGCGAAAGACCCCATTATTTTGTGAAGCAAACCATATATTTCCAGCGTTGTCTTCCATGATGCCTTTAACATTTACAGGAGGAAGCAGATGCATTAGCGAAAAGCATTGGCCGCCTGTACTGTCGGCAGACGGGATATATCGAAAAACACCGCCCTGGGTGCCTACCCAAATATCACCTGATTTCTCTACGAGAATACTTTTTCGACCAACCCTGGTATTGCTTAGTCCATCTTTTTCGGTATAACTTCTAAAGTTTTTTCCATCATATTTAATAGCTCCATGGTCCGTTCCAAACCATATATTACCATTCTTATCTTCGGTAATAGCATGTACACTATTACCATAATCCCGATCTACACTTTTATTACCATAAAAAAACTCAATTTTGCTGTAGTATTTTAGCGTTTTTTCATCATACCTAGCTACGCTTTGACCAGCAGGACCGAACCAGAAATTCCCTTTTGAATCCTGAAAAATACTTCTAATATACTGGCTTACAAGATTAGAGTCATTGTATGGATTGTGATCAGAAACTAAGGGGGGAGGCGTTCCTATAACTTCTGGGCTCGGTTTTGATGCATTAGCCGCCTCCTTCGTAGAGCTTGTGTTCACTTGGCCGTTGCAAGAATGAATCAATATCCCTCCTAAAAGCAAAATGTAAAATAGAATGTAAAAAAAATATTTTGTCATTTTCCCATTTTTAGTATCCAAGTTGTCTAAAGAAAAAAGCGCCGGTCTTTGTGCCCGGCTTAGTAAATGTATTGTAAAAAAATGTGAACGAAATGTAAAAGTTGCTTGGATAGCATCATGTAAGACCCTGAATCTTTGTCAAGGGTTGACCATTTCATTTCTCATTTCTCCAACGTTAATTTGCTTTTTAGTCCAATATGAAATTTCCGTAACCTCAGTGTCAATAGAACAAAACACCTAATTCGAACTCTATGATACAGACGATTTGCGTGCCTTTAATTCTGATTATATTTCTTAATTCAATCGAAATTCGAAATAATGAAACGACGATTGCTTACGAGAAATCAGGCCTCGAAATGGTTTATGTTAAAGGAGGCTCGTTCATAATGGGCGGGGATGATACAGTTGATGATGGGGGTCCTCCAGAACTTCGAATGGCAGATGAATGTCCCCATCCTGTAACGATTAGAGATTTCTCCATCGGAAAGTATGAGGTGACTCAGGCTGACTGGATAAAGGTTATGGGCAGTAACCCCAATGAAGCTCAAACTTGCGATAATTGTCCTGTAAGCCAGGTTTCATGGGATGACATTCAAATATTTATTGAAAAACTCAATTCAACTTATTCAACAAATTACAGGTTGCCGACTGAGGAAGAATGGGAATTTGCAGCCCGTGGGGGGAATCATAGTAGAGGGTATCTTTATGCAGGTAGTAATGACCCCAATGAAGTTGCATGGTTTGAAATTAATTCAAATGGTACTTCACATCCGGTCGGTTTACGGAAACCTAATGAATTGGGGATCTATGATATGAGTGGGAATATCTGGGAATGGTGTAGTAACTATAAATGGCCTTACCCATGCGATTTCCTTGGAAAAAAACTGGATTCTAGAGTCCTGAGAGGGGGTACCTATGGGAATCGCGTAAGTAGTATCAGGGTAAAAGATAGGAACGGACGAACCCCATCCATGCGCTTACCTACACTTGGGTTCCGACTAGCTAATTGAATTTTTTTTCGCCTTCTGTTATTCATAATACGAAAATCCGTGCAGCAGATTGAGACCCATTAGGCAAAAACCACCCTCAAACAATCCCCTCAATAAAATCAGATAAGTCCACGTCCTTTGCCAGTTGGAGCTTCTTCCGCAAACGATACCGCGACTTGTGTACACTTTCCACGGATATGTTCATTAATCCCGCTATTTCATGGCTGTTTAGCTTTGATTTAATTAGAGCGCAGAGCCTTTTTTCTCCTTGAGTGAGCGTAGGATAGTTCTCCTTTAATTTTTCAAAAAACCCATTGTTGATAGTGGTGAACTGGGTTTCAAATGCTGCCCATGTTTTGGTGCTACTAATTCGCGCATTATTGATTAAGCGGTTTATTTCTTGGGGATTGACGGATTCTTTATTTACCCCTATTCGGGATTTCAATTCCTTGAGAAATTTTTCCTTCTCAATGAGTTTTAAGGTTGAGGCCGCCAATTCTCTATTTTTGATCTCCAATAATTCCTTATTGGACTTTACTTCCAGTTGAATGATCTTTTTTTCAACCTGGTGCTTATTCCGTAGGTAATAGAAAAACAAAGCGCCAACAAGCAGGACTGAAAAAGACAAAACAGAGATGATAATATTTCGCAAAATCCGTTCTTTATTTTCGTGTTCCAATTGGGCGATACGCTTTTCTTTGATCAGCTGTTCCTTTGCCTCCATTGCATTGCGAAACTCATCCCGAATCTCTAGTAAGGGTTGATTGTATGTGCTCCTACTATCGAAGATGAGTTCTTTTAATGCTGCAGCCTTCTCCTGTTCCTGATACGCTTTTTGATACAGATTCTGGTCAAAATATACCCCCGCTAATTTTTCATAGATCTCAACGGAAAAGTCTACATGGCTATGATACTCTCTGGAGAGCTTTAAGGCATTCTCAAAACACTGCTCCCCTTTCGCGTAGGCTCCCTTTTTTAGGTAAGCATCTCCCAAGTTGCTGTATACGATTACCAGGTAAAATGGCAACTTTTTCTCAAACCAAGGGATTAAGGCTTCAATTTCTGGAATGGCTTCATCTACTTTATTCAATTCATTTTTGATAAAGGCTTGCCGCATTTGTAAGAAAGGTAAGCGCAAGCTTCCCACTTTCTCTTCATTATAGAAAATGAAACAGCTATCCAAATAAGTTTGTGCCAAGGGAATTTCTCCAAACTCTTGAAAAGAGGTACTTAGGGCCAAATGCCTATGAGCCAGGGAAAAGCTTTCCATTTTCCCTTTTGCTACCAGGACCTTATTCAGTTGTAAGGCTTTGTTAATAAATTCGATGGCCTTTTCTTGCCTTTTGTAGTAAGCGTAAAATCTTCCGATCCGCTGGTAGAGATATATCTTATTTGAGTCTGAATGAATCTGATCTGCAAGAAATAGGGCCTTCCACAAATCGTTGTAGGACTCATTGTAATTGCCAATATTTCCATGGATCGTAGAAAGTGATCCAAGGGCTTTGATTGCCATCAAAGTATCCTTATCTTTTAATAACTCCTCATAGAAAGTAGTTAATTCCTCAATAGCGCGATCGGGATTTTCAAACCGTTTGTTTTCAAGCATTCGTATGCGTGAAAATTTTAAAGAATCTTCAGAAGCGTGGGACAGTAGGGGAAAAACAATTGCGTAGAGCATTGTCCATAGTAAAAATCCTAATTGTCCACCATTTTTAAACATAGTTGATAGTTTGTGTAATCTTGTAAGTTATTGTTAATCAAATATATATACTACAAATCGTTTTATTGGTTAATCATTTGAGTTTTTTTTCGTCTGTCCATGATTTGTCCATGCCCCTTATTTTGAGATATCGCCTTTTTCGACAATATTCAGTTTATTGGTTAAAAATAGTTTCGCAAGAAAAGTTTTCTGAGCCAATCTTTAGGTCTGTTCAAGAAGAACGGAAATTTTCTTATAGTAGATTTTAATTCCCAATACAAAAATTTTATCTAATTCTACTACCACTACTAACTCTATTACTATGACAAGATCTCAACCAAAGTGTATTCAGTTTTTACTCCTATCATTTTGTCTTTTGATTTCGCCTTACCTCATGAGCCAACAAACGGTTTCTGGTACAGTAACTGGCGATGAAAATACCCCCTTGGTTGGGGTTACGGTGATAGAAGTAGGAACTACAAATGGAGCCATGACTGATGCCGATGGAACCTTTGCAATTACGGTCCAGGATGGAGCCAGTTTACAGCTAACCTACTCTGGTTATCGTACCCAGACCATCCCCGTCGAGGGAAGAGCCATTATTGATGTAGCACTCGTAGAAGGAATCCTGTTGGACGAAATTGTTATCGTAGGCTATGGCCAGGAAAAGAAATCCAATTTAACGGGGGCTGTAGCAGCGATTGACAACGAACAACTGACCGCAGTCCCTGTAGCCAACACGGCCAATCTGCTGGCGGGGAGGGTACCAGGAGTCATGACTAGACAGAATTCTGGATTGCCGGGGTCTGAAAACACCCAAATCCGAATAAGAGGCTATGCAGGCTCACCCTTGGTGCTGGTAGATGGAATGCAAACGAGTTTCGATCGGATCGATCCCAATGACATTGAATCCATTACGGTACTCAAAGACGCTGCCGCAGCAGTCTATGGAGCCCGTGCAGGAAATGGGGTAATTCTCGTAACTACAAAGAGAGGACAACAAGGCCCAGCAAAGATCACCTACAATGGAAGTTATACCTCCATGTCCGCCTCCCGCTTATTCCAACAGGTAAATACAGATCAATACATTGAATTGGTCAGGGAGTCAGACCTACTGGATGGTGCAGGGATCGACGCCACTTTTACTGAAGAAGTTGCGCAACGTTTCGCCAATAGGGAACCTGGCTATGAAGGTGGGGATTGGGTAAATGGCTTGATCAAAAATAATGCACCCATGCATCAGCACAATATCAGTGTATCGGGAGGAAGTGATGATATAAAATACTTTACCTCAATTGGATTTGTAGATCAGGAAAGTTATTTCAGGTCAAGAGATTATGACTATAGTAGGTACAATGCTCGGTCTAATATAGACGCCAGAATTAATGATAACCTAAGTTTCAACTTGGATCTTTCTTATAGATTTGAACAGACAGAAAGACCTGGAAACAATATAGGTGCTTTGATGACGGAACTATTGACAACGCGACCTACTTTTCCCATAGCATTACCTGATCCCACAGTAGGTGAGGCATTTTCTGGATTCTCACAAAGGAATCCCATCTCCTCAAGCAAGAGGGACGTAGCAGGCTTTTGGGACAGAGACGAAGATGTGCTCCAGGGTCGACTAGGAATCCAATATGATTTGCCTTTTGTTAATGGGCTTTCCGCAAGAGCTGAAATGAACGTGATCAGGTATAATCGCGCGATTAAGCGCTTTGCAAAACCTACAGACCTGTATGAATATCAACCGGAAACGGATACCTATTTATTTCAGGCTACACAACGTGTGGCATCTTCCGTTGGAGACGATCAATTCAGGAGGACCCAATTATATCCCTTGGTCTCGTTGACCTACGACAAGGCTTTTGGAGACCACGAGTTAAAAGTACTAGGGCTATACGAAGAGATATCCAGAAAATTCAGCCAATTCAGTGCATCCAGACTAGACCTACTTTCCCTGAATATTCCAGAGTTATTTATCGGCTCTCAGAATAACCAAACGAATAATGGATTCTCTGGCTCCGATATTGGCAGAAAAAGTTTTGTGAGTAGACTAAATTATACGTTCCAAAATAAGTACCTGCTGGAAGCTACCTTCAGAGCAGATGGAAACGTGCTGTTTTCTCCAGATACCCGATGGGGGTATTTCCCCAGTTTTTCTGCTGGGTGGGTACTATCTGAAGAATCCTTCATGAATTTACAAGGGGGGAGCTTCCTAGATTTCTTGAAGTTGAGAGCTTCCTTTTCACAGTTAGGAGACGATACAGCAAATGGACTGAACGGCTTTGATTACATAGAAGGATATGGTCTGCAAAGTCCGATTATTCTAGAAGATGGATCTGCCTTCCCAACCATTCGGACCCGAGGCTTAGTAAATCCCCTACTGACATGGGAAGAAATGACGGTGTATAACGTGGGAGTAGAGGCAAGGTTCTGGGGAGGAAAGCTCTCACTGGAAACAGAATTATTCTACAGAAAACGAGAGGGCATCATTGCCCAAAATATTGAAGATGTGCCCTCCACTTTTGGTGCAGATCTCCCCGTGGTAAATATCAACAGCCAGGAGAATAGAGGAATCGAAATATCTGCAATCTACCAAGAACGTTTTGGCGACTTTTTCTTAGTGGTTGCCCCTAATTTTTCCTTGGCTCGTGCGAGATGGATTGATGTAAAAAGCCAGGAAGAATTTGAAGATGAAGACCAAAGAAGACTGTTTGGCTTGGATGGACAGCAGGTAAATAGGTTCGTAGGATACGTATCTGATGGAATCTTTATGTCTCAAGCTGAAATCGATAACCACCCGGTTGATCAGGACGAAAATGGGAATTCGACCTTGAGACCAGGAGATATCAAATTCGTGGATAGAGATGGGGACGGTTTGCTCACCTTTAGGGACCAAGAGGAGATTGCTTATGCGCAAGGTATTCCCGAAATGGTGTATGGCATGAACCTGGACCTAGAATACAAGAATTTTAGATTGAGTGGCTTGATTCAGGGTGCCTCTATGTTTAGCATTAACATTAGCGGTTCTGCCAGAACGATGTTTAGTAACCAATCGATCCCATTGACCTACCAGTACGACCTCAGGTGGCAACCCGATTTGAATGACCCCACCGTAAACGTAAATCCCGATGCCCAACTTCCGGCTGCAACACAATCTCCAAGTTTCAACAACAATCGAAATTCTGACTTCTTTGTAAAAGACGTTACCTACTTCAGATTGAAGAACTTGAATCTGTCTTACTCCTTTCCGAGAAATGTCGTTGAGAAATTGAACATGGACCAAGCTGAGATTTATGTGGCAGGTGAGAATTTGGTCCTGTTGACCAATTTGGGCATCTACAAGAACTCCTTTGACCCAGAGTTCGAGCCGGGATCTCCTACTTCTAGGTTACCTATTACCCGGTCTTTTGCTGCAGGAATAAGAGTTACCTTATAATTATTTACGAAACTGAAAACATTATTGAAAATAAAAGGATATTTATATATGAAAAAGCTACTATCTATACTCTGTTTACTGTTCTTTACAGTTTCTTGCGAAGATCCCTTCGATCTTACCCCTACCGATATTATCTCCAATGAATTTGTATTTGAGGATGAAGGATTAGCCGATGCTTTTGTCGGAGATTTATACAACCGGGCACAGTTCCATATGACCTCGGGTGGAACCAATATCAATATGGGTTTTATTAATTCCTGGGGAGGAGAACACAGAAATTTTGCCCCCTGGCAGGCGGCATTTGGGCAAGTTACCAATACGCCTTACAATGAGAGTGGTGCGCGTTTACTAGACTATTGGCCGTATGCAAATATCAGAGAGGCAAATGTATTCATCGAGAACATAACACAGTCTACTTCTCTAGATCCAGCGTATACGGCCGTAAGGTCCGCTGAAGCGAGATTTGTTCGCGCATGGGAATATTTTGAGATGGTCAAGCGCTTTGGTGGAGTACCGATCGTAACGACTGCCCTGGGAATAGACGCTTCTGATGCAGAGCTATTTGTCCCCAGAAATTCAGAGAAGGAGGTATATGATTTCATCGGATCTGAAATGGATGCGATCTCTCAGATTTTACCTGATGTTGCAGATCAAGATGGTCGCGCCACGAAATGGGCAGCCTTAGCCCTGAAAAGTAGAGCAATGCTATATGCAGCAAGTGTGGCCCGTAATGGTACGCAGCAGTTAGACGGTCTCCTTGGATTCCCGGCATCAGATGCTCAAGGGTATTTTCAGCAGTCCTTGGATGCTTCCAGAGAGATCATCCAGAGCGGTCCTTTTTCTCTGTATCGTAAGAATCCAGACAAAGTTCAAAACCTCATAGACATCTTCCTAGATGAAGGCGATAACCCAGAAGCAATTTTTGTGGAAAAGTATGACTTTGAAGGTGGGAAAAATCACGCTTTTGATATAACGGGAACCCCTGCGGGATTTGGATTTGCCTGGAACTCTAACTACCCCGTTTACCTAGAAAAAATGGAGATGTTTGATTTTATTGATGGCTCTACGGGAAAGATGGACCGAGCAATGTATGATGGAAATACTCCCCTGGACCCCGCTAGATTTTTTGGAGAGAGAGACCCAAGGTTTAGAGCTTGGGTATTTTACCCCGAATCCGAATTCAAAGACCAACCCGTATATTTCCACACAAGTACCATCTATACAGACCCAGCAGACGGAGAACGCAAGACCACTACCAAGCAATCGGGCTTTATCATACCTGGATCAGATGGATTCCCCGGAGCGGGACATCCCAGGCATGGGTATGCCGGAGGAAACAACCCTACCGGTCTACTGCGACGTAAGCATATCAATCCCACTACACCTGCAGGTACGGGATCAGGGACAGATTGGATCATTATGCGCCTAGGAGAAATCATGCTGAACTATGTGGAGGCTGCTTTCTACCTCGGTGATCCCAATGGAGATATGGCTACGATTCTCAACGATGAAATCAGAGAAAGAGCGGGAATGCCTGCGTTATCGCTTGAGGAAATAACCGAAGACAAAATTCGTCAAGAAAGACAGGTAGAGTTGTCCTTTGAAGAGCATGTATTCTGGGACTTGAGAAGATGGCGGATTGCCGTTCAGGAGCTGGACAACAATCCCCGCAATAAAACCACTTGGATCAAAGACTTTGATACAGGGATGTATTACCTGCAAATGGAGCACGGAGATAAAGGAAGGGTAAGATTGCATCCAGAGCGCAATTATTACTATGCACTAGGCTTAGGGAGAATTGCAGATAACCCCGTTTTGGTAGAAAATCCAGGGTATTAGTAGGATTAATCCAGTGCTGCAATATTCTTCTGCAGCGTTGGAGAAATTGAAGGGCCTTAAGCAAGGGACATTCCTTGCTTAAGGCCCTTAATAGATGAAATCTAAAATGAAACATATAGTTATAACCGGAGCTACGGGTGGCGTTGGAGGAATGCTGGCAAAAGGCCTAGTGCAGAAAGGGCACTACATCATTTGCCTAGGACGCAATCGAGAGCGCTTGAAGGAATTGGTAAAGGATATCAACGCTGAAGGAGGAAGTGCGGGCTTTGAAGTAGCAGATATGATGGACGTACAAGGGCTTACAACTGCTGGTGAACGGATCATCCAGGAATATGGTCG